>NZ_JCBANG010000051.1:0-44805 GCF_059760905.1 Achromobacter sp. 1011811831 | reverse complement strand
GCCACATGGCCCGCCCGCCGCGCCGCCGGAACTACTCGATCGCCACCAGCTCCGCGCCTTCCGTGACCTGGTCGCCGATGGCGTAGAACACCTCGGCGACCTTGCCGTCGGCCGGCGCCGAGATGGTGTGCTCCATCTTCATGGCTTCCATGACCAGCAGCGGCTGGCCCTTCTCGACCGTGTCGCCGGCCTTGACGGCGATAGAGATGATCTTGCCCGGCATGGGCGCGGTCAGGCCGCCGCCGTGCTCGCCCTGCGTGTCCTGCGAGTGCGCCAGCGGATCGTACAGTTCCAGCGCGTGAGAGCCGGCGTCGGTGAAGACGTAGGCGCGGTCGGCGTGCAGCGCCACGGTGCCGGCGCTTTCATGGCCGCCCAGCGTGACGCGCAGGCCAAAGGCGCCGCCGGCGTTGGCCTGCGCGCGCCACAGGAACGGTTGCGGGCCGTCGCCGGCGTCCAGGGTCCAGTCCTTGCCGTGGCGGGCGATGGCGACGCGGCGCGTTTCGCCGTTGTCCACCCATTGCAGCTCGCGGCGGTACTGGCCGCCCAGGCGCCAGCCGTCGCGCGCGGCCCAGGGATCGGCCGAGGTTTGCGTGGCCGCCCCTGGCTGGGCCAGGCCCTGGCGCGCCAGCACGGCGGCGCTGGCCAGCGCCAGCGCGTCGGCGCCGGCCGGTTGCGGCGCGGGCAGCAGGGTTTCGCGCTGGCGTTCGATCAGGCCGGTGTCCAGGTCGGCGGCGGCGAAGGCGCTGTCGCGCATCAGGCGCGACAGGAAGGCGACGTTGGTCTGCACGCCCACGGCCTGCGTCTGCGCCAGCGCCTGCAGCATGCGGGCGCGGGCCTGGTCACGGTCGGCGCCGCGCACGATCAGCTTGGCGATCATGGGGTCGTAGAACGGCGTGATGGTGTCGCCCATGCGCACGCCGCCGTCCACGCGGATGTCGCCGTTGGCGAAGGCCGTGTGCGCGGGCAGGCCCAGGTAGGCCAGCGTGCCGATGGACGGCAGGAAACCCTTTTCGGGATTCTCGGCGTAGATGCGGGCCTCGATGGCATGGCCTTCGATGCGCAGGTCTTCCTGGCGCGCCGGCAGCGGCTGGCCGGCGGCCACGCGCAACTGCCATTCGACCAGGTCGTGGCCGGTGATCATCTCGGTGACCGGATGCTCGACCTGCAGGCGCGTGTTCATTTCCATGAAGTAGAAGCGACCGTCGGGCTCGGCGATGAACTCCACCGTGCCGGCGCCCACATAGCCCACCGCGCGCGCGGCGGCCACGGCGGCCTCGCCCATGGCGCGGCGGCGTTCCTCGGTCATGCCGGGCGCGGGCGCTTCCTCGATCACTTTCTGGTGACGGCGCTGCACCGAGCAGTCGCGCTCGAACAGGTAGACGCAGTTGCCCTGCGTGTCGGCGAAGACCTGGATCTCGATGTGGCGCGGCTTCTGCAGGTAGCGCTCGATCAGCACGCGGTCGTCGCCGAAGCTGGAGGCGGCCTCGCGCTGGCAGGAGGCCAGCGCGTCGAGGAAGGCGCCGGACGATTCGACCACGCGCATGCCCTTGCCGCCGCCGCCGGCGCTGGCCTTGATCAGCACCGGATAGCCGATGGCGTCGGCCTGCGTCTTGAGGAACTGCGGATCCTGGTTGTCGCCGTGGTAGCCGGGCACCAGCGGCACGCCGGCTTTTTCCATCAGCGACTTGGCGGCGGACTTGCTGCCCATGGCGGCGATGGCCGAGGCCGGCGGACCGACGAAGGCGATGCCGGCGTCGGTGGCGGCCTGGGCGAAGGCTTCGTTTTCCGACAGGAAGCCGTAGCCGGGATGGATGGCCTGCGCGCCGGTGTCGCGCGCGGCCTGCAGGATGGCGTCGGCGCGCAGGTAGCTGGCGCGCGGCTCGGGGCCGCCGATGTGCACGGCCACGTCGCAGGCGGCGACGTGGCGCGCGTTGGCGTCGGCATCGGAATACACCGCGACGGTGCGGATGCCCAGGCGGCGGGCGGTGGCGGCCACGCGGCAGGCGATTTCGCCGCGGTTGGCAATCAGCAAAGTATCGAACATGGAGTTCATCCAGGCGGGATTGTTCTGGGTCTGCGCGAGAGGCGGCTGCGCCGCCCTACATCCGGAATACGCCGAAGCGCGTGTCTTCGATCGGGGCGTTGAGCGCGGCCGACAGCGCCAGGCCCAGCACGCGGCGCGTGTCGGCCGGGGCGATGATGCCGTCGTCCCACAGGCGCGCGGTGGCGTAGTACGGATGGCCTTCGCGTTCGTACTGCTCGCGGATGGGCGCCTTGAACGCGTCTTCCTCGGCCGCCGGCCAGTTGCCGCCGCGCGCCTCGATGCCGTCGCGCTTGACGGTGGCCAGCACGCTGGCGGCCTGCTCGCCGCCCATGACCGAGATGCGCGCGTTGGGCCACATGAACAACATGCGCGGCGAATAGGCGCGGCCGCACATGCCGTAGTTGCCGGCGCCGAACGAGCCGCCGATCAGCACGGTGAACTTGGGCACGGCGGCGGTGGCCACGGCCGTCACCATCTTGGCGCCGTGACGCGCGATGCCTTCGTTCTCGTACTTGCGGCCGACCATGAAGCCGGTGATGTTCTGCAGGAACACCAGCGGGATCTTGCGCTGCGCGCACAGCTCGATGAAGTGCGCGCCCTTCTGCGCCGACTCCGAGAACAGGATGCCGTTGTTGGCCACGATGCCCACCGGCATGCCCTGGATGTGGGCAAAGCCCGTGACCAGCGTGGGGCCGAAGCGGGCCTTGAACTCGTCGAATTCCGAGCCGTCGACGATGCGCGCGATGACCTCGCGCACGTCATAGGGCTTGCGGGTGTCGGCCGGGATGATGCCGTTCAGTTCGGACGGGTCGTAGCGCGGTTCGCGCACGGGCTGCAGCGCCAGCGGCTGCGGTTTTTGCAGGTTCAGCCGCGCGACGGCGTTGCGCGCCAGTTGCAGCGCGTGCATGTCGTTGGCGGCCAGGTGATCGACCACGCCGGACAGGCGCGTGTGCACGTCGCCGCCGCCCAGGTCCTCGGCGCTGACTTCCTCGCCGGTGGCGGCCTTCACGAGCGGCGGGCCGCCCAGGAAGATGGTGCCCTGGTTCTTGACGATGATGGACTCGTCGCTCATGGCGGGCACGTAGGCGCCGCCGGCGGTGCAGGACCCCATCACCACCGCGATCTGCGCGATGCCCTGGGCCGACATGGTGGCCTGGTTGTAGAAGATGCGGCCGAAGTGGTCGCGGTCGGGGAAGACCTCGTCCTGGCGCGGCAGGTTGGCGCCGCCGGAGTCGACCAGGTAGACGCAGGGCAGGCGGTTCTGCGCGGCGATCTCCTGTGCGCGCAGGTGCTTCTTGACCGTCAGCGGGTAGTAGGTGCCGCCCTTGACGGTGGCGTCGTTGCACACGATCACGCATTCCGTGCCCGACACGCGGCCGATGCCGGTGATGACGCCGGCGCCCGGCGCCTCGCCCTCATACATGCCGTGCGCCGCCATCGGCGACAGTTCCAGGAAGGGGCTGCCCGGATCGATCAGCTGTTCGACGCGGTCGCGCGGCAGCAGCTTGCCGCGCGCCACGTGCTTGGCGCGCGCGGCCTCGTTGCCGCCCAGCGCGGTCTGCGCCAGCTGCTGGTTCAGGTCGTCCAGCTGCGCCTGCATGGCGCGGGCGTTGTCGGTGTAGTCCTGCGATCGCGTATTGATGCGGGATTCGATGATGGGCATGGGGTTCCACCCGTCCTGCTGGTTGGGATTTGAAGGCGCTCGGGGAGCGGTTTGTCTCGCCGCCCGGTGGTCCGGGCATGGTTGTCGGTATCGCGTGGCGTTGCTGCCTGGGACTGCGCGGATATCGTTGCGCCTCTGCGGGCCGTGGCGGCAGCAGGCGCAGCGGCATCCGTTTCCGGGACGGGCGAGTAGCCCGCCCCGGAAAGCGGAGCGGGGTGCGGGATCAGACCATCTCGATGGCCATCGCCACGGCTTCGCCGCCGCCGATGCACAGCGTGGCCACGCCGCGCTTGCCGCCGGTCTTGCGCAGCGCGCCGACCAGGGTGGCCATCAGGCGGGCGCCCGAGGCGCCGATCGGGTGGCCCAGGGCGGTGGCGCCGCCGTGGACGTTGACCTTGTCATGCGGGAGCTTGAAGTCGGTCATGGCGGCCATGGTGACCACGGCGAAGGCTTCGTTGATCTCGTACAGGTCCACGTCCTCGGCCTTCCAGCCGGTCTTGGCGAACAGGTTCTTCAGCGCGCCGACGGGGGCGGTGGTGAACCAGTTCGGTTCCTGCGAGTGCTGGCTGTGGGCCACGATGCGGGCCAGCGGCTTGACGCCGAGTTTTTCGGCGGTGGACGCGCGCATCAGCACCATGGCGGCGGCGCCGTCGGAGATCGACGAGGAGTTGGCGGCGGTGACGGTGCCGTCCTTCTTGAAGGCGGGCTTCAGGGTGGGGATCTTTTCCGGCATGGCCTTGGTGGGGGCCTCGTCGGTGTCGATCACGGTGTCGCCCTTGCGGCCGGCCACGGTGACGGGGGCGATTTCCCACTTGAAGCTGCCGTCTTCCGAGGCGGCGCGGGCGCGGCGCAGCGATTCCAGCGAGAAGGCGTCCTGCTGTTCGCGGGTGAAGGAATACTTGGACGCGCAGTCCTCGGCGAACACGCCCATGGCCTTGCCCTTGTCGTAGGCGTCTTCCAGGCCGTCCAGCGCCATGTGGTCGTACACGGTGCTGTGGCCGTAGCGGTAGCCCTGGCGGCCCTTGAGCATCAGGTAGGGGGCGTTGCTCATGCTTTCCTGGCCGCCGGCCACCACGATGGTGGCGCTGCCCGAGGCCAGCAGGTCGTGGCCGAACATGGCGGCCTTCAGGCCCGAACCGCAGACCTTGTGGATGGTGGTGCAAGCCACGCCCAGCGGCAGGCCCGCGCCCAGCGCGGCCTGGCGGGCGGGCGCCTGGCCCTGGCCGGCCTGCAGCACGTTGCCCATGATGACTTCGTCGACCTGTTCGGGCTTGATGCCGGCGCGCTCGACGGCCGCCTTGATGGCGACCGAGCCGAGTTCGTGCGCGGCCAGGCCGGACAGGCTGCCCAGCATGCCGCCCATGGGCGTGCGGGCGACGGAAACGATAACGATGGGATCTGACATGGCTAGCTCCTGTGAGGTTCTGGTCAGCTCGGGGTTTGCGAGGCTGCGCCCGCCGCCGCGTGGATGTCCGCGGCGTGTCGGGGGCGCAGTCGCCTGTCTGTATCGTAAGGGAAAAATTCCTCGATCCTGCCTTGCGCCACGTGCGCGCGGCAGGCTTGCCACCATTCCGGTTCGAGCAGCTCGGCGTGGTGGCCCATGAAAGCGGCGCGCACGCGCGCGTCGCCGAGTAGGAATCGTCCGAACTCCTCGGGGAATACGTCGTTCGGGCCGATGGCGTACCAGGGTTCCGACGACAGTTCCGCCTCTTCGTTCGGGGCGGGCGGGATGCGGCGGAAATTCATTTCCGTCATGCGCTGGATTTCGTCGTAGTCATAGAACACGACCCGGCCCAGGCGCGTGACGCCGAAATTCTTGTACAGCATGTCGCCGGGGAAGATGTTGGCCGCGGCCAGCTGCCGGATCGCGTCGCCGTACTCGCGCACCGCCGGTTCCAGCAGCGCGTCGGGCGCCTGCTGCAGGTACAGGTTCAGCGGCGTCATGCGGCGTTCGATGTAGACGTGACGGATGACCACGGTGTCGGCGGTTTCCTCGATCAGGTCGGGCACCAGGCGGCGCAGCTCGTCCAGCAGGGCCGGCGCGAAGCGCGCGCGCGGCAGCGCGACCTGCGAGTATTCCCAGGTGTCGGCCATGCGGCCGACGCGGTCGTGCAGCTTGACCATCTGGTACTTGCGCCGCACGGTGGCGTGGTCCATGCCGTCCTTGTCGATGCGGTCCTTGATCAGCTTGAATACATAGGGATAGGACGGCAGCGTGAACACGCACATCACCATGCCCTTGATGCCGGGCGCGATGTCGAAGGCGTCGCGCGAATGCGCCAGGTGGTGCAGGAAGTCGCGGTAGAACAGCGTCTTGCCCTGCTTCTGCAGGCCGATCATGGTGTACAGCTCGGCCTTGGGCTTGCGCGGCAGCAGCGTGGACAGGAAATTGACCACGGCGGCCGGCGTTTCCATGTCCACCAGGAAATAGGCGCGCGTGAAGCTGAACAGCGTGCTCAGGTCGTCGGCGCCCAGCAGCAGCGCGTCCAGCGTCACCTGTCCGGCCGGGTTGCGCGTGAGCGCCACGGCGAAGGGGTAGACGGTGGTCTGGTTGATCAGACGGCCGACGATGTAGGCGCCCTTGTTGCGGAAGAACAGCGAGCCCAGCGCATGGATCTGGCAGTCGCTGGCGATGCGCCGGCCGACGTGGCGGGGCAGCTGCGCGCGCAGTTGCTTGACGGCGGCGCGGGCCAGCAGGCGCGTGTCGCGCGGCAGGTCCTCGAACGGCAGCGCCAGCCCGAAGTCGGCCACCATGCGGATCAGGCTTTTCTGCAGGCCGTCGGCCACCGGGTAATAGACCCGGTAGGACGGCATGCTGCTGTCCAGGTAGTCGGTGGCCACCGCCGGGCGCACGAACAGGAAATCGTTGTGGAAGTAGTCGCGGTGCAGGATGCGGCAGGACACCGAGTTGAAGAAGGTCTCGGCGCACTCGGGCTGGCGGTGGTCCGCCAGCAGGCCGACGAATTCCTGCTTCACCTGCTGCCAGAACGCGGTCTGCGCCTGGTCCAGCGCGGCGGGCGCGCCGCCGTCCGGGCCGTTGCCGCCATTCGTGGCGGGCTTGCCGTTGGTTGCGCCGCCGGCGCCATTCGCGGCGGATTTACCGTTGGCCGCATCCGCGCCGTTCAGGGGCAGCGCGCCGCCCGGCCGGCCGCGCAGCGCGCCTTCCAGCTGCGCGGTGCATTCGCGCACGCGCATGTCGTAGTACTCGATGCGCTCGCGCGACAGGCGCTGGATGCCGTGCCAGTCGCCCGATTCATACAGCGACTTGGCGCGCTGCGCGCTGTAGCGGAACAGCGCGTAGTGGCGGTCGAAGCCGGCCAGGATGCGCTGGGCGACGTCGCGCGGCGAGGGCCCGGGAACGGGCGCCTGCTCGATGCGCTGGACGTCGGACATGCGGATCATGGCGGCACGCGGGCGGGGCGGTGGATCAGGCCGTTTCGGCGAACAGCTCGCGGCCGATCAGCATGCGGCGGATTTCGCTGGTGCCGGCGCCGATCTCGTAGAGCTTGGCGTCGCGCCACAGGCGGCCCACCGGGTATTCATTGATGTAGCCGTTGCCGCCCAGGATCTGCACGCCCTCGCCCGCCATCCAGGTGGCTTTCTCGGCGGTGTACAGGATCAGCGCGGCACAGTCCTTGCGCACCTGGCGCACGTGTTCGGCGCCCAGGCGGTCCAGGTTCTTGCCGACCTGGTAGCAGAACGCGCGGCTGGCCTGCAGCGTGGTGTACAGGTCGGCGACCTTGCCCTGGATCAGCTGGAATTCGCCGATGGCCTGGCCGAACTGCTTGCGGTCGTGGATATAGGGCACCACCACGTCCATCACGGCCTGCATGATGCCGACCGGGCCGCCGGACAGCACGGCGCGCTCGTAGTCCAGGCCGCTCATCAGCACCTTGACGCCGCCGTTGACCTGGCCCAGCACGTTTTCCTCGGGGATCTCGCAGTCCTGGAACACCAGCTCGCCGGTGTGGCTGCCGCGCATGCCCAGCTTGTCCAGCTTCTGCGCCACCGAGAAGCCCTTGAAGCCCTTTTCCACCAGGAAGGCGGTGATGCCGCGCTGGTGCGCCTCGGGATCGGTCTTGGCGTAGACCACCAGGGTGTCGGCGTCGGGGCCGTTGGTGATCCACATTTTGGTGCCGTTGAGCACGTAGCGGTCGCCTTTCTTGTCGGCACGCAGCTTCATGCTGACCACGTCGGAGCCGGCGCCCGGCTCGCTCATGGCCAGCGCGCCGACGTGCTCGCCGGAAATCAGCTTGGGCAGGTATCTGGTTTTTTGCGCGGCGGTGCCGTTGCGGTTGATCTGGTTCACGCACAGATTGGAGTGCGCGCCGTAGGACAGGCCGATCGAGGCGCTGGCGCGCGAGATTTCCTCCATCGCCACCATGTGGGCCAGGTAGCCCATGTTGGCGCCGCCGTATTCCTCGCCGACGGTCATGCCCAGCACGCCCAGGTCCCCGAACTTGCGCCACAGATCCATCGGGAACTGATCGCTGCGGTCGACTTCGGCGGCGCGCGGGGCGATCTCGGCGGTGGCGAAAGTGCGCACCGCATCGCGCAGCATATCCAGGTCTTCGCCCAGGTCGAAGTTCAGTCCGGGAAGATTCATCGATGTCTCCGTGATAGTAGGTACTTACATGTTCTTGTAGGCGCCAACTACCGCGCCAGATCCGTCGCGTGCTCGCATCATGCGCCGAACCGTCGTCGCCGCGCAATGATGCACCGCAAATATTACGTTTACGTAAACGTAAATTAGATTGGGGTTTTCCCTAGGCAAATGATTGTGTGCCGGTCACGGTGTCTGAGTATTATCGGGCTCCTGTTTTATTTCGAAACATTGCAACGGAGTTGGCGGTGCCCGAACTATCGAACCTGGAAGACATCGTGGCGCTGCGGCGCGATCTGCACGCCCATCCGGAGCTGTGCTACGAAGAGCACCGCACCGCCCAGGTGGTGGCCGACACGCTGCGTGGCTGGGGCATCGAGGTCCATACCGGCATCGCCAAGACCGGCGTGGTCGGCGTGCTGCGCCAGGGCAAGTCGGACCGCGCCATCATGCTGCGCGCCGACATGGACGCCCTGCCGATGCAGGAGGAAAACCAGTTCGAACACCGTTCGCGCCATGACGGCAAGATGCACGGCTGCGGCCACGACGGCCACACCGCCATGCTGCTGGCCGCGGCCCGCCATCTGCAGCAGCACGGCGGCTTCGACGGCACGGTGTACCTGTGCTTCCAGCCGGCCGAGGAAGGCGGCGCCGGCGCCCGCGCCATGATCCAGGACGGGCTGTTCGAGCGCTTCCCCTGCGAGGCCGTGTTCGGCATGCACAACTGGCCGGGCATGGAAGCCGGCACGTTCGGCGTCTGCGCCGGCCCCATGATGGCGGCGGCCAATGGCTTCAAGATCACCGTGCGCGGCAAGGGCGGCCATGCGTCCGCGCCGCAGGACTGCGCCGACCCCGTGCCCGCGTTGTTCGCCATCGGCCAGGCGTTCCAGACCATCCTGACGCGTAGCAAGCGTCCGCTGGACGCGGCCGTGCTGTCCATCACCCAGGTCCAGGCCGGCGGCAGCGTGATCAACGTGATTCCCGACAGCGCCTGGCTGGGCGGTTCGGTGCGCGCCTACAGCGATGACGTGGTCGGCCTGATCGAGCGCCGCATGCACGAGATCTCCGGCAGCATCGCCGCCGCGCACGGCTGCGAGGCCGAGGTCTATTTCCAGCGCCGCTATCCGGCGCTGGTCAATACCGAGGCCGAGACGGCGTTCTGCCTGGAGGTGGCGCGTGAAGTGGCCGGCGAAGGCCGCGCCCGGATCATCGAGCCCGCCATGGCCTCCGAGGACTTCGCGTTCCTGCTGCAGGCCAAGCCCGGCTGCTACATCTTCCTGGGCAACGGTGACGGCGACCACCGCCATGCCGGCCACGGCCTGGGCCCCTGCATGCTGCACAACGCGAGCTACGACTTCAACGACGCGCTGATCGCGCCGGGCGCGAGCTACTGGGTGCGGCTGGCGCAGCGCTATCTGGCGGCCTGAGCCCGTTTCCAAATCCATGGCGGCCGGCGCCTGGCGCGCGGGCCGTTCGACCGATGTCTTACCCCGCTTTTCCCTAGTCTTACCCGCAAGTTGTTCTACCCGGTCTGTCGACCGGCACACGCTTTACTTCAACGCAGTGCTACGCAACATCATCAGGAAGATATGAAAAAGAAGACATTGCTGATCAAGGCCGCGGGGGCGGCCCTGGCAATCATGGCAAGCGGCGCGATGGCCCAGGATTGGCCCGCCAAGCCCGTCACGCTGGTCGTGCCCTACACCGCCGGCGGCAGCGCCGACGCGATCGGGCGCCGCCTGGGCGACGTGCTGCGCAAGGAATCGAACATCACCGTCATCGTCGAGAACAAGCCGGGCGCTGGCGCCTCGGTGGGCACCGACGTGGTGGCCCGCGCGCAGCCGGACGGCACCACCCTGCTGCTGGCTTCGACCAGCCCGCTGACGATCTACCCGCATCTGGCCAAGACCAACTACGACCCGCTGAAGGACCTGACGCCGCTGGCCAGCGTGGCCGTCGCTCCGGTCGCCATCGTCGCCACCAAGGCGCTGCCAGTGAAGGACTTCGCCGGCTTGATCGAATTCGCCAAGTCGCGTCCGGACGGCGTGCGCTACGGCACTCCGGGCCAGGGCACCGTGGCCCACATCGGCATGTCGGCGCTGACCGCGCAGACCGGCACCAAGATGCTGCACGTGCCGTATCGCGGCAACAGCCAGGCGCTGACCGACGGCCTGGGTGGCGTGGTCGAGCTGCTGGTGATCAACAGCGACGTGGTGCTGCCGCACGTGGCCAGCGGCGCGCTCAAGCCGCTGGCGGTGATGGCGCCGCAACGCCTGGCCGCCTGGCCCGACGTGCCCACCATGGCCGAACTGAAGCTGCCGCAGCTGCAGTACTACTCGAACTTCGGCGTGTTCGGCCCGGCCAAGCTGTCGCCGGCCGTGGTGCAGTCGGTGCAGGCCGCGCTGGCCAAGGCCACCGCCAGCGCCGACTTCAAGGACCTGCTGGCCAAGTCCTACCTGCAGCCGGGCACCGCCGCCGGCGACGCCTTCGTCAAGCAGGTGCAGGACGAGTACGCGAGCAACGCCCGCGTCATCAAGGAAGGCGGCATCAAGGCCGAGTGACGATAGTCGTTCCGTCGGGCCCGCGCTTGCCGCGGGTCCTGGCGGGCCGCAACAGCGTCAGGGCCATCCCGGCGGTCACGATCGCCAGCCCCGCGAGCAGCGGGGCGCCGGGATGCTCGCCCAGCATGACGGCCGCCAACAGGGTGGCCGAACCCGGCACCAGCGCGGCGAAGGTCGCGCCGGTGGCCGGCCCCAGCAGCCGCACCGATTGGCTGAACAGGAACAGCGCCACCGTCGACACCAGCACGCCCTGGTAGATGGCTTGCAGCAGGATGTCGGGCCACGGCGCATGCAGCAGCGCCAGGCCCCTGGCCGCCAGATAGGGCGGCGCATAGAGCGCCATCGAGAACACCGACACCACCGCCGTCGCATGCAGGGCCGACGCCGCGCTGCGCCGCGACATCACCGTGTAGGCCGCCCACATCAGCCCGCCCGCCAGGAAGATCGCATAGGCCTGCGGCGGCGTGCGCGACGCGGCGAAGGCCTGCATGCCCGCCAGCGCGATGCCGGCAACGATCAGCGCCAGGCCGGCGGTTTCGCGGGCAGGCGGCAGCGCGCGCGATCCGCAGGCGCTGATGAGGGCCGCGAACACGATCATGCTGCCCGGCGTCACCACCGCGAACTGCTCCACCGGCGCCAGCGCCAGTCCCAGCGACACCACCAGCATGTAGGGCGCGCCGATGCCGGCGACCATCAGCGCGGCGGCCTTCCAGCTCAGTCCCATCAGGCCCCGGCGCAGCAGGTAGGGCAGCAGGATCAGGCCGGCCACCGTGTAGCGGATGAAGGTGATGTCGTAGGCGTCCAGCGCCTGTTGCGTGATGCCCAGCCGCGTGACCACGGGAAAGGCGCCCCAGATCAGCGCCGAGCCCAGGCCGCACAGGATGCCGGCCCAACGGGCGCGGGGGGAGTCGCTGCTGACTTGCATTCAAGGCCTCGCTTTGCCGCCGTAGGGCGCTGGAGCCGCCGCGCCGCCATGGCCCGGAACCGTTTATGATTGACAGTGTTGTCAAGTTTGACAGCTATGTCAAGAATGTAGAGGGAGGCCGTCATGGCGGGAGTCAGGCAGTTCGACGAGGCGAAGGTGCTGGCGGCGGTGCTGGACGTGTTCTGGCGCAAGGGCTGGGAAGCCACGTCCATGGCCGACCTGGCCGAGGCGGCCGGGGTGCAGCGCGGCTCGCTCTATCACGCGTATGGCGGCAAGGAGCCGCTGTTCCTGCTGGCGTTCGATACCTACGCGGCGCGCTTCCTGGACGAGGCGCGCAAGGCCCTGGCGGCGCCGGGCGCTCGAGCCGCGCTGGATGGCTTCTACGCGGTCGCCATCCGCAACATGACGTCCGGCCGCCCGTCGCGCGGCTGCCTGACCACCAAGACGGCGACGCAGGCCGAGGCCGTGGGCCCGGCGATCCGCAAGCGCTTGGCGCGGCTGGTGGAGGACCTGCGCCAGCTGGTGCGCGAGGCCCTTTCGATCGAACCGGCGCGTTCGCAGCTGGCCTTGCCGCCGGAGGACGCGGCCGAGGTGGTGGTGACGTTCACGCGCGGCCTGGCGGTGATGGAGCGCATCGAGGGCGACCCCGCGCGCCTGCGCAGAACGGCGGCGGCGCTGGTGACGGGGCTGGTGCGCGAGGACGCCTGACGCGCCAAGGGAGCGGGACGGCGTCGGGGCCGCCCGGCGCGGCCAGCGCCCGGTTCGGGCTTCAGCCCGAACGCGGCCCGAACATGATCACCAGCATGCCGGCCAGGCAAAGTCCCGCGCCGATCCAGTCGCTGGCGACCGGGCGCACGCCGTCGGCCAGCCATAGCCACAGCAGCGCCATGCTGATGTACACGCCGCCATAGGCCGCGTAGACGCGGCCCGAGGCCTCGGGATGCAGCGTCAGCAGCCAGGCGAACAGCGCCAGGCTGGCGGCGGCGGGCAGCAGCAGCCAGGCGGAATGGCCCTTGCGCAGCCACAGGTACGGCAGATAGCAGCCGATGATCTCGGCCAGCGCCGTCAGGACGAACAGCAGGAAGGTCTGCAGGACCGCCACGGCGCGTTCAGGACTTGTGCGCCAACAGGTCGCTGCATTGGCGTTCCTGTTCCGCGATCTCGTGCAGGGTGTCGTCGATGTCGCGCCGCTGCTGCTCCAGCATGGCGCGGTGCTGCGCGAGCACGCTCTGGTACTGGCGCAGCTGGACGTCGGTGTCGCCGGGGCCGTCGTACATGTCGATCAGGCTGCGGATTTCCGACAGTTGCAGGCCCAGCCGCTTGCCGCGCAGCGCCAGCTTCAACCGCGTGCGGTCGCGCGGACCGAAGATGCGGTTGCGCCCCTCGCGCGCCGGGCTGACGATCCCCTGGTCTTCATAGAAGCGGATCGTGCGGGGCGTGACGTCGAACTCGCGGGCGAGCTCGGAGATGGTCCAGGTTGACGGGGACATGCGGCGGGTGGCGGCGGTAGGTGGCAGTGGTGGGTGGCAGTTTACGTAAACGTAAATTATGATGCCTTGACCCGATCGTCAAGCACGGAGCGCAAGGCAATGAATCCCAACGAGCATCAGCTACAGTACCCATGGGGCGATGTCCAGCCCGAACCCGGCAAGGCCCAGGCGGTTGCCGACGGCGTGAAGTGGATCCGCATGCCGCTGCCTTTCGCGCTGGATCATATCAACCTGTGGCTGCTGCGCGACGAGCTCAACGGACGCCAGGGCTGGACCATCGTCGACTGCGGCATCGCCCGCGACGAGGTCAAGGCGCTGTGGGAGCGGGTGTTCGAGCAGGAACTGGAAGGCCTGCCGGTGCTGCGCGTGCTGGTCACGCACATGCATCCCGATCACGTCGGCCTGGCGCACTGGCTATGCGAGCGCTGGAACGCCGAGCTGTGGATGACCATGACGGATTTCATGGTGGCCTCGCTCTGGTCCTCGCGTCGCGGCGGCGATGGCGTGGGCCCCGGCGGCCAGTCGGCGGTGGACCATTTCGCGCGCCATGGACTGGTCGATCCGGCCGCGCAGGAACAGATCCGCCAGCGCGCCAACTACTATCCCGGCCTGGTGCCGGCCATGCCGACGCGCTACACGCGCATCCTGCACGGCGACCAGGTCCGCATCGGCGGCCGCGACTGGCGCGTCATCGTGGGCTACGGCCACGCGCCCGAGCATGCCTCGCTGTACGCACCCGACCTGCGCGTGCTGATCTCCGGCGACATGGTGCTGCCACGCATTTCCACCAACGTCAGCGTGTTCGACTACGAGCCCGACGCCAATCCGCTGCCGCTGTACCTGCGTTCGCTGGATGGCTACGCCGACCTGGCCGACGACACGCTGGTGCTGCCCTCGCACGGCCGTCCGTTCAAGGGGCTGCACGCGCGCATCGCGCAGCAGCACGAGCACCACCGCGATCGCCTGGCCGAAGTGCTGGAGGCCTGTGCGCAGGGGCCGAAGTCCACGTCGGACATCGTGCCCGTGCTGTTCAAGCGCAAGCTGGACCTGCACCAGCTGACCTTCGCCATGGGCGAGGCCCTGGCGCACCTGCATGCGCTGTACTTCGAAGGCAAGCTCAAGCGCGCGCAGGACGCCGACGGCATCGTGCGCTTCACGGCGGCCTGATTTTCAAGCGTGGACGCGTCGCGCCTCAGCGCGACGCCGTCGCCAGCCGCAGCGCCAGCCCCACGAACACCAGCGCCGCGATCCGGTTCAGCCAGCGCCGCGCCGTCACCGAGCGCTGCAGCAGCTCGCCGAACGCGCCCGAGAAGAAGGCGATGGCGCCGAACACCAGCAGCGTGGCCAGCATGAACACCGCGCCCAGCTGCACCGTCTGCGGGCCGATGGGGCCCAGCGCGGGCGAGGTGAACTGCGGCAGGAAGGCGAAGAAGAACAGCAGCACCTTCGGATTGGTCAGGTTCATGATGATGCCGCGGCGGTACAGCGCGGCCGGCTTCTGCGGCTCGGGCCGCTGGCCTTGTTCCGGGCCGACCGGCGCGCGCAGGATCTGCCAGGCGAGATACAGCAGGTAGGCCGCGCCCGCCAGCTTGAGCGCGGTGAAGGCCATGGGCGAGGCGGCGAACACCGCCGCCAGACCGATCGCCACCGCCATCGTATGCCCCAGGATGCCCGTGGCCAGCCCCAGCACGACGAACATGCCGGCCTTGCGGCCCCAGATCGCCGATTGCATCAGCACGAAAAGATTATCCGGCCCCGGCGTCAGGGCCAGCAGCACGGCGATGCCGAAGAAGGCGATCAGGTTGTCCAGGGGCAGCATGGGAGTTCCGGCGGCAGGGTGTTGCCGGCCGTCATCGGCCGGAAGTGGCATGATACGGGCAAACCGCGAGACGGCGCGCCGGCATTCCGGCGCGCCGCCAGGGCCACGAACCGCGAACCATAAGCGCGGAGGGCCGCCGGCGCGCAAGACGAACATCAGACAGGAGACACCGTGTCCACCGAAAGCCCCATCGCTGGCGACCAGCCGCTGGAAACCTGGCTGCGCGAGCGCCACAGCTGCCGCGCCTTCCTGCCCGAACCTGTGCCGCGCGCCGTCATCGAGCGCATCCTGGCGCTGGCGCAGCGCACCGCGTCCTGGTGCAACTGCCAGCCCTGGCAGGTGGCGGTGACCGAGGGTGCGGCCACCGAACGGCTGCGGCAGGCGCTGGTGGCGCGCGCCGAGCAGCCCGGCTTCACGCCGGACTTCCCCTTCCCCGCCGAGTACCGCGACGCCTATCTGGCGCGCCGCCGCGAGGCCGGCTTCCAACTCTATGGCGCCGTGAGCGTGGCGCGCGGCGACCGCGAAGGCTACCGCCGCCAGGAGCTGCGCAACTTCCAGCTGTTCGACGCGCCGCACGTGGCGGTGATCAGCACCGACGCCGCGCTGGGCGAGTACGGCGCCATCGACTGCGGCGGCTATGTGGCCACCTTCCTGCTGGCGGCGCAGGCCAACGGCGTGGCCGCGGTGCCGCAGGCGTCCCTGGCCATGTATCCCGAGGTGCTGCGCGAGACGCTGGACATCGATCCGGCGCGCCGCGTGGTCTGCGGTATTTCCTTTGGTTATGAAGATACGGCCCATCCGGCCAACAGCTATCGCACCAGCCGCGCCACGTTGGACGAGACGGTGACCTGGCTGTCGCGCTGACCATTGCGCCGAACGCCGCGCGGCACTTTCGCGCGGTACTATTTTCCGACTGTCGCTTTCCGATCCCCGAACCACGCGAGCCTGCCTTGAAGACGCCCCATCCGCACATCGACACCGTCCTGCAGCATGCCGGCACGGCCCCGTTCAACCCCGCCACCGGCACCGCGCCGGTGCCGCTGCCGGCCATGCGCGCCAGCACCGTGCGCTTCCAGAACCTGGCCGCGCTGGAGAACGCGCAGCGCACCAAGGCCGCAGGCCAGCGCGCCACCACCTACGGCCGCATGGGCATGGACACGCATGCCGCGCTGGAAGAGGTCTTCGCGCAGCTGGAAGGCGGCACGCATTGCTACCTGGCCTCGTCGGGCCTGTCGGCCATGACGATGGTGATGCTGGCGCTGTGCTCGGCCGGCGACCACGCGCTGATCTCGGACTGCGTGTACGGCCCGATGCGCGAGCTGGACGACGCCGTGCTCAAGCGCCTGAACATCGACATCACGTACTTCTCGGCCGACGACGCGCTGGACGAGTTGGTGCGTCCGAACACGCGCCTGCTGTACGTGGAATCGCCGGGCTCGCTGCTGTTCGAGATGCTGGACATGGGCGCGATGGCGGCCTTCGCGCAGCGCCATGGCCTGGTGCTGGCCACCGACAACACCTGGGGCTCGGGCTACATCTATCGTCCGCTGACGCTGGGCGCGCAGGTGTCGGTGATCGCCGGCACCAAGTACGTGGGCGGCCACTCCGACCTGATGCTGGGCGCGGTGGTGACCAACGATGAAGAGATCGCGCGCAAGCTCAACCGTACGCAGTACGCGATGGGCTATTCCATCAGCGCCGACGACGCCTGGCTGGCGCTGCGCGGCGTGCGCACCATGCCGATCCGCATGGCCCAGCATGCGCGCAACGCCTTGCAGGTCTGCGAATTCTTCAAGAGCCGGCCCGAGACCGTGCGCCTGTTCCATCCCGCCTGGCCCGAGGATCCCGGCCATGCGCTGTGGCAGCGCGACTGCACCGGCTCGAACGGCATGCTGTCGGTGGAGCTGCGCCTGTCGCCCGAGAATGCGCGCAAGTTCGTCGATGCGCTGACGTTGTTCGGCATCGGCTTTTCCTGGGGCGGCTACGAGAGCCTGGTGCAGCTGGTCTCGCCCAAGGACCTGTCCAAGCACCGCTACTGGGGCGAGGGCCAGAACGCCGTGGTGCGGCTGCACATCGGCCTGGAATCGACCGAGGACGTGATCGCGGATCTGGCGCAGGCGCTGGATCAGGCGAAATAGGACCGGTCTGAAATCGGGTGCCTGTGAACGGCGCCCATGAAAAATGCCCCCGGGAACCCGGGGGCATTTTTCATTCCCGCGCCCTGTCGGGCGCAGCCTGGCGCGCTCAGTTGCCGCGGGCCATCGGGATCAGGCGCGTCACTTCTTTCAGCGCGCCTTCGTAGCTGTTGCCGGCCATGACCGGCGAGGTCATGAACTTGCCGCCCACGGCGAAGGACGGCGTGCCGTCGATGCGATAGGCGTCGGCCAGCTGGTTGGCGCGCTGCACCTGGGTCTGGACGCTGAACGAATCGAACACGGAATCGAACTTGGCGCGGTCCACGCCTTGCGCGGCGGCCCATTCGCCCATGGCCTTCTTGTCGATCAGGCGCTTGTGCTCGCCATGGATGGCGGTGAAGACCTTGGCGTGCAGGTCGGGGCGTTCCAGCGCGATCAGCGTGAAGTACAGCTGCTGCAGCGGCTTCATGCCGGCGTTGAAGGCGATCGGCACCTGCTTGAGCACCACGTCGGGCGGGGCGGTCTTGGCCCAGTCCTCGACCAGCGGTTCCATGGCGGCGCAGTGCGGGCAGGTGTAGGCGAAGAATTCCAGCACTTCGATCTTGCCCGGGGTGTCCGACGGCAGCGGCGGGTTGATCGCCTGGTATTGCTGGGCGCCGCCCTGGGCGTGGCTCGCCGGGCTGAGGAAGGCCGTCGCGGTCAGGGCGGCGGCGGCCATAAGGCGGATGAGCTTTTGGGACAGCATGGGTATGAGGTTCCTGGAGAAAACGTTACAGACAGGCCCAAGGCCGGATTAGTTCAATGCGGCCATTCACTGCCGCACCACCGCGGTTTCGATCTTGTTCTCGCCCAGGCGCCCGCGCGCCCGGTTCATGTCGTCCAGGCGGGCATACGGCCCCACGCGGACGCGGTTCAGCGACTTGCCGTTGACTTCAGCCTTCTGCACCGACACCGGCAGGCCCAGCAGGATGATGCGGGCCTTGAGCGATTCGGCGTCGTTGGCGCTGCGGAAGGCGCCGGCCTGCAGATAGTAGGAGCCGTTGGCCGATGCCGCGGCGGACGCCGATGCCGCGGGCGCGCTGGCCTTGGGCGCCGGGGCCGGCGTCGGCGCGACCTTGGCGATCGGCGTGGGCAGCGGATTGGGCGCGGCGGGGGGCGGCGCCACGGCCGAGGCTGCCGGCTTGTTGTTGGACGTCGGCAGCGTGGCGATCAGCGCGCCCAGGTCGTCGGACTTGGACGGCGGCGTATCGGCGCCGGCCGTGCCGGTGCCGGGTAGCGGCGCCGGCGTGGTCGCGGTGGGGCCGCTGGGCGGCGTGCCCGCCGCGCCGTCGCGGCCGTATAGGCCGGCGTTGGGATCCGGCGCCTGGCGCGGGTCGGGCAGCTTGCCGGCGTCGCGGCTGGCGCGGTCCACGAAGGGCACCGGCGCCTTGGTCACGTAGAACGCCACCACCGCGGCGACGATGAGGCCGATCAGCAGGCCGGCAAGCGCCCCGTACAGGGTGCTGCCGCTTTCGCCCGACCGGCCGGAGGATTTGCGCTTGGTCGCCATGTGCCGATGTTACATCCGCTCCGGCGCCGACACGCCCATCAGCTCCAGGCCGTTGGCCAGCACCTGGCGGGTGGTGGCGGCCAGGCGCAGGCGCGCCAGCTTCAGGGCGGTGTCGTCGACCAGCACGCGCTCGGCGTTGTACCAGGCGTGGAAGTCGGACGCGCAATCGCGCAGCCAGAAGGCGATATGGTGCGGCGACAGGTCCTGGGCGGCCAGGGCCACCACTTGCGGGAACTCGGCCAGGCGCTGCATCAGCGCGAATTCGGTGGGCGCGGTCAGCAGCGCGGCGTCGGCGCGGGCGACGTCGTCGGCCGGCATGCCGGCGTTGGCGATCACCGAGCAGATGCGGGCGTGTGCGTACTGGATGTAGTAGACGGGGTTCTCGTCGCTCTTGGACAGCGCCAGGTCCACGTCGAACACGAACTCGGTGTCGGCGCGGCGCTGGATCAGGAAGTAGCGCACCGCGTCGCGGCCGACCCAGTCGATCAGGTCGCGCATGGTGACGTAGCTGCCGGCGCGCTTGGAGATCTTGACCTCTTCGCCGCCGCGCATGACCTTGACCATCTTGTGCAGCACGTAGGACGGATAGTCCTTCGGGATGCCCTCTTCCAGCGCCTGCAGGCCGGCGCGCACGCGCGCCACGGTGCCGTGGTGGTCGCTGCCCTGGATGTTCACGGCGCGGTGGAAGCCGCGTTCCCACTTGGCCTTGTGATAGGCCACGTCGGGCACGAAGTAGGTGTAGCCGCCCTCGCTCTTGCGCATGACGCGGTCTTTGTCGTCGCCGGTGCCCAGTTCGGTGGTGCGCAGCCACAGCGCGCCGCCGTCTTCGTAGGTGTGGCCGCCGGCGATCAGCGCCTTCACCGTGGCCTCGACGCGGCCGGAGGTGTAGAGCGAGCTTTCCAGGTAGTAGTTGTCGAACGCCAGGCCGAAGGCCTGCAGGTCCAGGTCCTGTTCGCGGCGCAGGTAGGCCACGGCGAAGGCGCGGATGTCGTCCAGGTTGGCGATGTCGCCGCTGGCGGTGACCGGCGCGCCGTCGGAGGCCTGCAGCGTCTTGCCGGCCTGGAAGTCGCGGGCGATGTCGCTGATGTAGTCGCCCTTGTAGCCGTCGGCCGGCCATTCGGGCGAATCCGGCGTCAGGCCGCGGGCGCGGGCCTGCACGCTGATGGTCAGGTTCTCGATCTGGTTGCCGGCGTCGTTGTAATAGAACTCGCGGGTCACGTCCCAGCCGCTGGCGTCGTACAGGCGGCAGAGGGCGTCGCCCAGCGCGGCCTGGCGGGCATGGCCCACGTGCAGCGGGCCGGTGGGGTTGGCGGACACGAACTCGACCAGGATCTTCTCGCCCGTGCGCGGCGCGCGGCCATAGGAGGCGCCCTGCTCGGCCACCGTCGCGATGACGGCCTGGCGCGCGGCGGGGGTGACGCGCAGGTTGATGAAGCCGGGGCCGGCGATCTCGGCGCTCTCGACCAGGGCGTGGGCATCGGGCTGCGCCATCAGGGCGTCGACGATGGCCTGGGCCAGCTCGCGCGGATTGCGCTTGGCCGGCTTGGCCAGCTGCATGGCCACATTGGTGGCGACGTCGCCGTGGGCGGCGACCTTGGGGCGCTCCAGCAGCACGTTGGGCTGGGCGTCGGGCAGGCTTTGCGCGACGGCGGCCTGGATCAGGGAAATGAGTTGTTTCTGTTGCTCGAGGAGCATGGGCGTCCGGAGTGGTTCGGTATGAGTGGCGCAGGCGGCCGGGCCGGGCTGGCCGGGGGGCGTCCAGGGATGCGCGGCGCGTCGGCGCCGGATTCGTGGCCGCCGCAGGTCCTGCTGTCACGGGAATCCCCTGAATCATAGTTGATTTGGCGGCCGGACCGGCGGTTGCCGGGGGCGGGCCGGCCCGTGCAGGCATGCCGCGGCGTTTCCGGCGGCGCGTTCAAAGCGCCAATGAAATCAAGGCGCTAGGCCAGGCTCCGGATGGCCGGTGGCATCCGGGGCGGGGTTGCGGTAGTGTTATGAAGTCCCACCCCATCCCGGAGACAGGAATATGCTGATCACTTTTCATTCCAAGGTCGTGGCCGAAGTGCTGATGTTGACCGACCACGCCGGCGCGCTGCTGCAGGCCGCGGGCAAGTCCTTCGGGGACAAGATTCCGGAACGCGGCGTGTTCACCGCGGACCAGCTCGGTCCGGCCATCCAGGGCATCGAGCGCGCCATCGCCGACTACCAGAAGAGCGGCCATGATGACGACGAGGACGACGACAAGCAGCCGGTGGCGCCGATGGCGCGCTCCGTGGGCCTGAAGGAACGCGCCTTTCCGCTGCTGGACATGATGCGCCAGTCGCAGGCCGCCGGCGCCGAAGTCACCTGGGAAGTGTCGCGCGGCTGGTAGCAATGTCGCCGGGCGGACAATCTGTCCGGCGATTTTTGCCTACGCTTGCCGGCTGACGCCACATCAAGGAACCTGCCCCATGCGCAGCGACATCACCATCGTTTTCGACACCCGGCGCTCGCTGGACCTGAATGCCACCGTCGAGCCCTCGCCGCAGCGCCAGAGCGACGCGCGCGACTGGTTCGACAGCGCCTGGGAAACCCTGGGCTGCGAGCCGCTGCGCCCCAGCGGCAAGGTCCTGCTGCTGGACAAGGTGCTGGGCGTGGCCGACGCGCTGGGCTATGACGTGCTCTCCACCGACGAGAAGGAAGCGCGCGAGTTCGCCGAACACCTGGCCCTGGCGCTGGAGCGCCCGCGCATCACCGTGGACCTGCCCGGCCTGACGGTCGGCTACTGATCCGCCCGTCCGCCCCGCAACGGGGCGGATGTTCGTGACACGGCGGGGCGGGCTCCGCCGCGACCTGATTTCCTGGCCGGGCCTCGCGCCTGCCGACCCGCCTGGGCATCGCCCGCATCTGGCGTTTCCTTTCCGCACGTCACCTGGCCCGACCGTGCCGCGGGCGGCGGCGTCACGCGCCGCCTTTCCCAGCTAGGGTATTTCCCATGCCGCACCCGCTTGGCTTCGGGCTATAGTCAGTTGGAATTCAGGTGGGATCCCAGAAGGATTCCAATGGGAACATGAACATCGAACTGACAGGCCATTCCGTCGAAAACGAGGCCGCCGGCTGTGACGGCCCGGCGCTGAGCGTGTCCGAACGCACCTACCAGGCCCTGCTCGACCGCATCGCGGCGCGCCAGATCGGCCCGGGCGAAGTGCTGGAAGAGCGCCGCCTGGCCGAAGAGCTGAACGTGTCGCGCACGCCCATGCGCGCCGCGCTGAACCGGCTGCTGGGCGAAGGTATTCTCAAGCGCCTGTCCAATGGCTCCGTGGTGGTCCATGCCTTCGGCGTGACCGAATTGCTGGAGCTGCTGCAGATCCGCCAGCTGCTGGAAGGGCAGGCCGCCGCCATGGCGGCCGGCCGGATTCCCGGCGACAAGCTGGCCGCCGTCAAGGCGCGGCTGGAAGACGTGATGCGCTACAGCGCGGCCGGGGGCGAATCGACCTGGACCGCGGACAACGAGGTGCACGAGCTGGTGGCCGCCTATTGCGGCAACAAGTCCATGGCTGCGATGATCGCCGACGCGCGCCGGCGCGCGCGCCTGTGCAACGTCGAGCGCCTGTCGCAGCGCGCGGTGCAGGCGCGGGCCGAGCATCTGGCCATCGTGCAGGCGCTGCAGGCCGGCGATGCCGAACGGGCGCGCGCGACCATGACGGCGCACCTGGGCGCCGTGCGGCGCGCGTTCGCGCGCACGCTGGGGTATCTGCCGCATGAAGACTGACGCCGCGCGCCAGGCGCGTTGCATCGTCGCCGAACCGCTGACATCGCAGGCCTTCGCCGAATTCGGCGAAGTGGTGGAACATGCCGGCAATGAACGCCGCAGGCATCTGGCCCTGCCCTACGCGCACTCGGCGCCGGCCGCGCGCACGGCGATCTGGGTCAGCCGGGTGGAAAGCGCCATACCCCAGCCCTGCCCCGTGCTGCTGCTGGAACGTCATCCGTATTCCTCGCAGACCTTCATCCCGCTGGACAACACCTCCTATCTGGTCGTCGTGGCGCCGGACGATGCGCAGGGCGAGCCGGACCTGGAACGGCTGCGCGCCTTCGTCGCCAGCGGCAGCCAGGGCGTGTGCTATCGGACTGGCGTCTGGCACCAGGGCCTGTCAGCGCTGCGCGCGCCGGCCCAGTTCGCCGTGACCATGACCTTGACCGGCGCCGGCGACGACGATGTGTTCTGGAAGATGCCGGACAGCGTTTCCATCGCCATCGACTGCACCCTGCCGGCATCCCGCCCGCGCTCTGATCCCGCCACCTGAAGATCTGCTCAAGGACTCGCCCAAGCCCATGCAACCCGATCATTCCCATCTGCGGCGCGACTTCGTCGGCTACGGATCCGACCTGCCCCATGCGCGATGGCCCGGCGACGCGCGCATCGCGTTGAACCTCTGCGTCAACTACGAAGAAGGCGGCGAGCTGTCCGTGCCGGATGGCGACGAGGCCTCGGAGTCGGCGCTGACCGAAGGCGGGGGCGGCGGCTTCGCCGGCCGCGACCTGGCGGCCGAATCCATGTTCGAGTACGGCAGCCGCGTCGGCTTCTGGCGCGTCGCGCGGCTGCTGCAAGCGCGCGGCATGCCGGCCACCATCTTCGGTTGCGGGCTGGCGCTGGAACGCAACCCGCAGGTCTGCGCCGCCATCCGCGACGCCGGCTGGGACGTGTGCGCGCACGGCTGGCGCTGGGAGCGCCCCCAGACGCTGACCGAGGCCGAAGAACGCGAGCGCATCCGCCGCACCGTCGCCTCGATCGAGGCCTCGGTCGGCGCGCGCCCGTTGGGCTGGTATTGCCGCTACGGTCCCAGCGTCAACACGCGCAAGCTGGTGGCCGAGGAAGGAGGCTTCCTGTACGACTCCGACGCCTACAACGACGAGCTGCCCTACTACGTGCAGGTGGATGGCCGTCCGCATCTGGTGCTGCCCTATGGCCTGGCCAACAACGACGCCAAGTTCATCCGAGGCGGCATGGCCACGGGCCAGGATTTCTTTGAATACCTGAAGGACGCGTTCGACATGCTGTACCGCGAAGGCGCGCAGCGGCCCCGCATGATGTCGGTGGGCCTGCATCTGCGGCTGGTGGGCCATCCCGGCCGCGCGGCGGGCCTGGAACGCTTCCTGGATCATGTGGCGCGCCAGTCCGGCGTATGGGTCTGCGGCCGCGCCGACATCGCGCGCCACTGGCTGGCCACGCATCCGCCGCGCTAGCGGCGCGCGCGGCAGGCAAGGGCGCGGAAGCTCGAGCGCATCGGCGCGTAGCGGCAAGCGCGCCGGCGCGAGGCAACGAAAGCATAGGCAAGACGAATCATCACAACGAGGAGAAAAGCATGAACCTGTGGGTCCAAAGCAAGCTCGGGTTGTTTGTCAGCATTCTGGCGCTCGCCACCGCCGCGCCTTCCGCCGCGCTTGCCCAGCAGGGCTATCCCGACAAGCCCATCCGGCTGGTCACGCCCTTCCCGCCGGGCGGCGCGGCCGACATCCTGGCGCGCTCGCTGGCCAAGAGCCTGAACGAAACCTACGGCGCCACCGTGGTGGTCGAGAACCGCGCCGGCGCTGGCGGCACCATCGGCACGGCGTCGGTGGCCAAGGCCGCGCCCGACGGCTACACGCTGCTGCTGGGCAACGTCTCCACGCTGGCCACTGCGCCCAGCCTGTACACCAAGCTCACCTATGATCCGCTGAAGGACTTCACTCCGCTGACGCTGGTCGGCCGCAGCCCGCTGGTCTTCGCCGTGAATCCCGGCGTCAAGGCCAACAACCTGAAGGAACTGATCGCTGCCGCCACGGCGCAGCCCGGCGCGCTGGACTACGGCTCGTCGGGCGCCGGCAGCATCACGCACCTGACGGGCGAACTGCTCAACGTCAACACCAAGGGCGCGATGGTGCACGTGCCGTACAAGGGCAGCGCGCCCGTGGTCATGGCGATGGTGTCGGGCGAGCTGGACATGGGCGTGACACAGGTGGCCGAGATGCTGCAGCAATACCGCGCCAAGCAGGTGCGCGCGCTGGCCATCACCGGCAACCAGCGCCTGTCGGCCATTCCCGAGGTGCCCACGGCCGCCGAGAGCGGCGTGACGGGCCTGGACGCCACCACCTGGTACGCGGTCGTCGCGCCCCAGGGCCTGCCGCAGCCCATCATCGACAAGCTGCAGCCCATGCTCGTGAAGGCGCTGGAAGATCCCGACATGAAAAAGCGCTTCGCCGAGGAAGGGCTGATCCTGGAATCCTCGACGCCCGAGGCGCTCAAGGACCTGATGCGCAGCGACATCCCGAAGTGGGCCGAGGTGGTCAAGCGCGCCGGCGTGAAACTAGACTAAAGCTCACGCATCCGCAGCGCCGCGTGTTTTTTCATCGAGGCCGCACGGAGCCGGCTTTGCCGGTCCGTAGCGGCGCCCCCTTGAGGGGGAGCGCGTAGCGCTTGGGGGTGGGAGCATCCTTCTGGTCCGTAGCGGCGCCCCCTTGAGGGGGAGCGCGTAGCGCTTGGGGGGGGAGCATCCTTCTGGTCCGTAGCGGCGCCCCCTTGAGGGGGAGCGCGTAGCGCTTGGGGGTGGGAGCATCCTTCCGGTCCGTAGCGGCGCCCCCTTGAGGGGGAAGCGCGTAGCGCTCGGGGGTGGGCCTACCTTATTCCCGCACGCATGAAGGACTGCACGAACTGCCGCTGAAATAACAAGAACGCGATCAGCAGCGGCGCGGCGGACATCAGCGTGGCGGCCGTGATGACGGACCAGTCGATGCCCTGGTCGGTCGACGAGAACACCTGCAGTCCCACGGTCAGCGGGCGCGATTCCACCGAGTTGGTGATGATCAGCGGCCACAGGAAGTTGTTCCAGTGGTGGCTGACCGACACCAGCCCGTAGGCCACGTAGATCGGCTTGGCCAGCGGCACGTAGACCTTCATCAGCACCTGCAGCGCGTTGGCGCCTTCCATGCGCGCGGCCTCTTCCAGTTCGCGCGGTACCGTCTTGAAGGTCTGGCGCAGGAGGAAGATGCCGAAGGCCGAGGCGAAGTACGGCAGGCCGATGGCGAACACCGTGTCGCGTATGCCCAGCTGGCTCATCGAGCGGTAGTTCTCGACCAGCAGCACGTCCGGCATGATCATCAGCTGCAGCAGCACCAGCATGAAGACGAAGTCGCGGCCACGGAACTCGAAGCGCGCGAAGGCGTAGCCGGCCAGCGTGGACAGCACCAGCTGCGCGGCCAGCACCATCGTGACCAGCAGGAAGGTGTTGAGGAAGTAGCGCGGGAACGGCGCCGCATTCCACGCGCGCACGAAGTTGTCCAGCGTCAGCGGCGCGAACAGGTCGAAGCGGGTCGCGTAGGCCGGCGGATGGAAGGCGGCCCACATGGCGTAGGCCAGCGGCAGGATCCACAGCAGGCCCAGCGCCCAGGCGCCCAGGGTGTCTAGCTTGTCTTTCATTGATAGTGCGTCCTGCGGTCCAGCCAGCGGAACTTGATCAGCGCGGTCAGCGCCAGCACCACCAGCAGCACCACGGTCAGCGTGGCGGCGTAGGCGGTGTCCCAGAAGCTGAAACCTACCTGGTAGATGTAGTACAGCAGCAGCGTGCTGGCGTTGTCGGGCCCGCCCTTGGTCATCACGACCACGTGGTCGACTAGGCGGAAGGCGTTGATCAGCGCGTTGATCAGCACGAACAGCGTGGTGGGCATGAGCAGCGGCCACAGCACGCGCCGGAAATACTGCCAGCGCGACGCGCCTTCCAGCATGGCCGCCTCGCGCAGCGACGGCGATACCGTCTGCAGCGCGGCCAGGTAGAAGATCATGAAGAAGCCCGCCTCCTTCCACACCGTGACCAGCATCAGCGCCGGCAGCGCCGTGGCGCGGTCGCCCAGCCAGTTGGGGCCGGGCGCGCCGAACAGCTGCATCACTTGGGCGATCAGGCCGTACTGCGGCGTGTAGAAGAACAGCCAGATGTTGGCCACCGCCACCATGGGCAGCACCGTTGGCGTGAAGTAGGCCATGCGCAGGAAACCGCGCCCCGCGAGGTTGCGGTTGACCCAGAGCGCCATGATCAGCGCGATGCCGATCGAGGTGGGAATGGTGCCCAGCGCGAACCACAGGTTGTTCCAAAGCGACTGCCAGAACACCGGGTCATCGCGCAGGACCGCGTAGTTGTCCAGCCCGACATAGCGGGCCGGACGCGCGCCCTTGGGCGTGGAGTAGAAGCTGTGCCAAAGCGTCGCCAGCGCCGGGTAGTGCGTGAACGCGGCGAGCAGCACGACGGCTGGCAGCAGTAGCAGCCAGCCGTAAAGCGCATTCAAAGAGCGATTCATCGTGCTGGAACGTGATTACTTGTAGGAACGCAGTATGCGGTCGGCTTCGCGCTGGGCGTCCGTCAGCGCCTGCTGCGGCGCCTTCGAGCCGGTCAGCACGGCTTGCAGCGCGTCGTTCAGCACCTTGGTCACGCGCTGGTTCTCGTGGGTCGAGAATTCGGCCACGCTGACTTCCAGCTGGTCGCGCGCCACGGCGGCGGCCGGCACGTCCTGCGCGTACTTCTTCATCTTGTCGGTCTGCCAGGCGGCGGGCGTCACGGCCACGTAGCCGGTGGCGATGCTCCAGTCGGCGGCGCGCTCGGGCGTGGTGACCCATTGCGCGAACTTCAGCGCGGCCTGCTGCTGCTCAGGCGTGCCGCTCTTGAAGATGTAGAAGTTGCCGCCGCCGGTCGGGCTGCCGCCGCGCTTTTGCTGCGGCATCATGGCCACGCCGAACGGGAAGTCGGCGTTCTTGCGGATGTTGGTCAGGTTGCCGGTGGTGGTCCAGACCATGGCGGCCTTCTTTTCCAGGAAGTCCTTGGGCGTGGTGCCCCAGTCGATCGTGCCGCTGGGCATGATCTTGTGCTTGGCGGCCAGGTCGCGCCAGTATTGCGCGGCCTCGACCACGGCGGGCTTGTCCAGGTAGACCTCGTTGCCGGCCTCGTTCATCAGGATCGCGCCGTTGGGCGTGGTCAGGGCCTGGAACAGCCAGTAGGCGAAGGCGCCGCCCGAGGGGATCTCGATGCCCCATTGCGTGGTGTTGCCCGAGGCGTCCTGCTTGGTCAGCTTCTTGCCGTATTCGACCAGCTCGGTCCAGGTGGCGGGTGCGCGCTCGGGGTCCAGGCCGGCGGCCTTGAACAGGTCCTTGTTGTAGTACATCACGATGGTCGAGCGCTGGAACGGCACTCCCCAGGTATGCCCGCCGCTGCGGCTGTTCTGCATGAAGGCGTCGTAGAAGCTGCCCAGCCACTTCTTGTCGGCGTCGCTCTTGGCCAGCGAGTCGATCGGCACGATGGCGTCTTCGTCGATCAGCGTGAACATGTCGGTCGACAGCAGCACGGCCAGCTGCGGCGGCGTGCCGCCCTTCAGCGCGGTCAGCGCCTTGGCGATCGAGTCCTGGTACGAGCCCGCGTAGATCGGCTTGATCTTGATGTTGGGGTTTTCCTTCTGGAAGTCCGTCACCATATCGTCGACGATCTTGGTGATCGGGCCGCCCACGGCCACCGGGTAGTAGAACTCCACTTCCACCGGCTTCTGCTGGGCCTGCGCCGGCAGCGACAGGCAGGCGGCGGCCAGGCTGGCGGCCAGGGTCTTGAGTACGATGCGTCGCATGTCGTGTTTCCTTTCCTGAGGTGGGCGCTTCAGCGCCCGGCGGTGTTGATGGCCGCCGAATCGGCGGCGAAGAAATGCTGTTGTTCGTCGGGCCAGGACAGGCGCAGCGTCTCGCCGGCGCGGGCGCGCATGTGCCCGCCCACGCGCACGGCCACGCCGCTGGTGTCGCCCATGCGGCAGACCACGATGGAGTCGGCGCCGAAGAATTCCACGCTTTCCACGGTGGCCTCGCGGCCCTCGCCGTCGATGCGGATGTGTTCGGGGCGCACGCCCAGCTTGACCGCGCCGGCGGGCGCGCCGGCCACGGCCGGGCCCTGCGCGCCGGCGATCACGGTCGCGCCTTGCAGCGCGGCCAGGCCGATCAGGTTCATGGGCGGCGTGCCGATGAAGCGCGCGGCGAATTCGCTGGCCGGGCGCGCGTACAGGCCGTCAGGCGTGTCGTGCTGTTCGATCTGGCCGCCGCGCAGCAGCACCACCTGGTCGGCCATGCTCATGGCCTCGGTCTGGTCGTGCGTCACGTACACCATGGTGATGCCCAGGTCCTGCTGCAGCGCGCGGATCTCGCGGCGCATGTCGTGGCGCAGCTGGGCGTCCAGGTTGGACAGGGGCTCGTCCATCAGGCAGACCGGCGCCTCGGAAATCACGGCGCGGCCCAGCGCCACGCGCTGCTGCTGGCCGCCGGACAGCTGCGACGGCTTGCGGTCCAGCAGGTGGCCCAGGCCCAGCAGGCCGGCCACGCGCTGCAGGCGGCGCTCGTAGTCGCGCGCCGGCTCCTTGCGCACCTTCAGGCCGAACAGGATGTTCTCGCGCACCGACAGGTGCGGGAACAGCGCATAGGACTGGAACACCATGGAGATGCGGCGCTTGGCCGGCGGCAGCTGCGTGACGTCGCGGTCGCCGATGTGGATGGTGCCGGACGTGGGCGTGTCCAGTCCGGCGATCATGCGCAGCGTGGTGGACTTGCCGCAGCCCGACGGGCCCAGCAGCACGGTGAAGCTGCCGGCCGGGACCGTGAAGCTCACGCCGTGGATGGCGGCGGCGCCGTTGTATTGCTTGGTCAGCTTATCCAGGACGATGGATGACATGCTTTCTCGTAGATCTATCGGGTCGTTGCGTTTGGCGGAGCCGCATTGTCGCCGCTGATGAAAACCTTTTCATTGTGCAGCGCAAACATGACGGGTGTATGGCAGCCCTGTGTTTGTAATCCGGATGCGGCCTCAGGCGAAGGGGTAAGGACCGGGGTATTCCCCAATCACGGCGTGATGCGTGACCAGCCGGCCGTCGTTCCACCAGTGCAGTTGGTAGCCCGGCGGTTCCATGATGTATTGCAGCGTCGGCCGCGGGCCCAGCTCCAGCGCCAGCTGGTGCGCGGTGCCCGGACAGGTCGAGGCGATGGTGCCGCCGAAGCGCTGGAAGATGGTCCGGTGCAGGTGACCGCAGAGCACGCGCTCGACATTGGGATGGCGCGACACGATGCGCTCCAGCTCGGGCGCGCCGGCCAAGAGGCCGATGGCGTCCATGTGCTCGATGCCGGTCAGGAACGGCGGATGGTGCATCAGCACCAGCGTGGGCCGGCCCGGTTGCTGCGCGAGTTGTTGCTCCAGCCAGGCCAGGCGCTCGCTGCAGAGTTCGCCGTGGCTCTTCATCGGCACCACGGTGTCCAGCGCCAGCAGGCGTAGCGGATAGGTGTCGACCGAGTACTGGATGAACGGGCTCGCGCCTTGCAGATAGGCGTGGTCGGGGAACGCGGCGCGCAGGCCCGCGCGGTCGTCGTGGTTGCCGGGCAGCAGGAAATACGGCATTTCCAGCGCCTGCAGCTGCGCACGCAGGTGCGCGTATTCATGCGGGCGGCCCAGGTCGGTCAGGTCGCCGGTGATGAGCACGCAATCGGGGCGCGGCGACAGCGCGTTGAGCGCGCGCACGGCCGGTCCGAGGAAGGCGGCGGGGTCGATGATGCCGTAGGCCTTGTCGCCCGGCGTGCGCATGTGCAGGTCTGTGATTTGTGCGATGAGCATGAAGAATCCGTGGGGTGTTAGGGCAGCGCGCGCGTTCAGCGCCGCACCGCCGCCGCCGTGCCGCCCACCACGATGCAGTGCGGCAGGCGGTTCGATTGCGGAGGTTGGCCGTGGATCTGCGCCAGCAGGTTGGAACAGGCCGCCTGGCCGATGCCGTCGCTGGGCTGCGCCACCGTGGTCAGCGGCGGCGTGAGCAAGGCGCCGAAGCGCATGCCGTCGAAGCCGCAGACCGAGATGTCGGCGGGTACCGACAGGCCCAGCCCGACCAGGTCGGCGATGACGGCGGTGGCCAGCAGATCGTTGGAGCAGAACAGCGCGGTGGGCGCCTGCTTGCCGCGCAGCGCGGCCTTGAGCGCCTCGGCATCGCTGCCGGTGTGCGAGCTCATGCTGATGTGCTGGACCGCGTCCAGCCCCAGCTTCTTGGCGCAGGCGCGCGCGCCGGCCAAGCGCCGCCGCGCGCGGTCGGAGGCCGTCAGCGGGCCCGTCACCAGCGCGATGCGCTTGTGGCCCAGCTGGGCCAGGTGGGTGACCATGTCGCAGGCCGCGGCGCGGTTGTCGACCGAGGCATACGGATGGGAGGCCGATTCGTTGTAGACCAGCACGTAGGGCATGCCGGCGCTGTCCAGGTCGTTCAGCGTGGCGCTCTTGGCCACGTCGGCCACGGTCAGGATCAGGCCGTCGACCTGATGGTCCATCAGGCCCTGCACCGCCGCCGATTCCACCGCCGGGTCATAGCCGGTGGCGGTCAGCATGACGCTGTAGCCGGATTCGCGCGCGCGCCGCTCGGCGCCCTCGAAGCACTCGGCGAACACCGGGTTCGACAGCGTGGGCAGGATCAGGCCGATGGTGCGGGTGCTGCCCGAGCGCAGGCTGCGGCCCACGCGGTTGGGCCGGAAGCCCGCGCGCTTGGCGATGCTGCGGATATGGGCCAGCGTGTCCGGATGCACGATCTCGGGCTGGTTGAACGCGCGCGAAACCGTCGCCGGCGAGACGCCTGCCTTGCGGGCCACTTCGATGATGGAAAAGCGGGGCGACGGACGCGCGGCCATGTCTCTGTGTTTTGCTTATATGCTGAAAACGATTTCATCTTACAAGACAAATATGACCTTTGTGTTGCACGGGTTTGCGCTATGCTGGCAGCAACGCAACAACACGAAGCCAACATGCGCGAGCATGACGCGAGTCATGAAAATCACCGGGCTTTTTCGGTAGTTTTCCTAATTGACGCGTCGCATGAATTGGCAGGTCCGCGCAGGCGGGCCACGGTCAAGGGGACCGGGTGCGGAAGTCAGTACCGCGCAGGGCGCGGCACCGGGAACGAGGAAAGCAAATGTCCATTGCCTTGAACAGACTTGGCGCGCTTGACGCGGCGCGCAAGCTGCAACGGCGCGAATTGACCGCGGTGCAATTGGTGCGCGCCTGCTTCGCGCGCATCGAACAACGCGAGAACACCATCCATGCCTGGACAGCGCTGCAGAAGCAGGTGGCGCTGGAGCATGCCGAGCAACTCGACAAGGGTCCGCTGCGCGGTCCGCTGCATGGCCTGCCCATCGGCGTGAAAGACCTGTTCGACACCGTCGACCTGCCCACGCGCTACGGCTCGCCCATCTACGAGCGCCACCATCCCGGCCAGGATGCCGCCGCGGTGGCGCTGTGCCGCGGCGCCGGCGCGGTCGTGGTCGGCAAGACCGTCACCACCGAATTCGCCACCTACACGGCCGGTCCCACGCGCAATCCGCGCAACGAGGCCTACACGCCCGGCGGCTCGTCCAGCGGCTCGGCCGCGGCGGTGGCCGATGACATGGTGCCCTTCGCGCTGGGCTCGCAGACCGCCGGCTCCATCATCCGCCCGGCCTCGTATTGCGGCATCGTCGGCTTCAAGCCCACCTTCGGCGCGATTCCGCGCGCCGGCGTCAAGAGCCTGGCGGAATCGCTGGACACGGTGGGCGGCTTCGCCCGTTCCGTGCCGGACATCGCCCTGTTCGCATCGGTGCTGATGCGCGATCCGCGCATGCTGGACCTGAACTACGACGCCAAGCCGCGCATCGGCATGTACCGCAGCCTGCAATGGCGCCACGCGCAGGCCGAGACCAAGGAAGCCTACGCCCAGGCCGCCGCCATCCTGGCGCGGGCCGGCGCCCAGGTCGAGGAAGTGCCGCAGCCGCCGGCCGCCGACTGCATGCTGGTGCAGCTGCACGCCGACATCATGGCCTACGAGGCCTCGCAGTCGCTGGCCTATGAACGCCTGGAGCATGCCGCGCAGCTCAGCGCCAAGATCCAGTCCGTGCTCGAAGCCGGCGCGCGCATCACGGCCGAGGAACATCACCGCAACCTGGCGCGCGCCGCCGAGGTGCGCGCGCGGGTGGACCTATGGTTCGACCGCTACGACGTGCTGCTCACGCCCAGCGCCAGCGGCGAGGCGCCCTTCGCCGACCTGGGCACGGGCGATCCGCAGTTCTCGCGCGGCTGGACGCTGTTCGGCCTGCCCTGCCTGAACCTGCCCTTCGCCACCGGGCCGCAAGGGCTGCCGGTGGGCTTGCAGGTGGTCGGCCCGCGTCACGCGGACCATCGCACGCTGGCCATCTCCGCCTGGATGCACGAACGCTTGCTGGCCACGCAGGCGCCGGACATCGGCGCTGCGGATATCTGGCCGCGCGGCTGAGTCCGTGGCGTGATGCAAAGCCCCCGCAAGGGGGCTTTTGCATCTTGGAATCGTCCAAGCTGAACGAGGCCCCCCGCGGCGCGCACTGCGCGCGCTTGCTGCTCCCCGGAGGCAGGCTCTCGTCATCTTGGAGCGGCCCGACCATGAAAAAAGCCCGCAACAGCCTGTTTGGCTGCTGCGGGCTGCTTCGTCTCCCTTGCGCCCGGCGCTGGTGCGCGCGGCGGGCGGTCGGCGGCGCATGTGGCGCGCCGCCGCGGACGTTTCATGCCTGGGCGCGGATCACGCGGCCTCGGCGGTTTCTTGTTCGGTGGCGTCGGCGCCGGCGTTGATGTGGCGGTTGACGGCGCTCAGCACGGCCTGGAACGAGGCCGTGACGATGTCGCGGTCGATGCCCACGCCGAAGCCCGTGCCGGAATCGCCCACGCGCAGTTCGACGTAGGAAGCGGCGCGGGTGTCGGTGCCGGTGCCGATGGCGTGCTCGTGGTAGTCCATGATGCGCACCGGCACGCCCAGCGCGGCCACGAAGGCCGAGATGGCGCCGTCGCCCTTGCCCGTCACGATACGGCGTTCGCCGTTGTATTCGAGTTCGGCCTCGATGCTGAAGTGCTGGCCTTCGCCGGCCGACGGATTGCCGTCGATGCGATGGCGCACCAGCTTCCACGGCGACTTCTGTTCGAGGTATTCGCGGTTGAAGATGGTGTGCACATCGTCGGCCGTGACTTCGCGGCCGGTCTCGTCGGTGACGCGCTGGATGGCGCGGCTGAATTCGATCTGCAGGCGGCGCGGCAATACCAGGCCGTGTTCCTGTTCGAGCAGGTAGGACACGCCGCCCTTGCCCGACTGGCTGTTCACACGGATCACCGCGTCGTAGCTGCGGCCGAGGTCGGCCGGGTCGATCGGCAGGTAAGGCACTTCCCAGACGGCGTCCGGCTTCTGCTGCGCGAAGCCCTTCTTGATGGCGTCCTGGTGCGAGCCGGAGAAGGCGGTGAACACGAGGTCGCCGGCATAGGGATGGCGCGGGTGCACGGGAAGCTGGTTGCAGTACTCGGCGCAGCGACGCACTTCGTCGATGTCCGAGAAGTCCAGGCCGGGGTGCACGCCTTGCGTGTAGAGGTTCAAGGCCAGCGTCACCAGGTCGACGTTGCCGGTGCGCTCGCCGCTGCCGAACAGGCAGCCTTCGATGCGGTCGGCGCCGGCCATGACGGCGAATTCGGCGGCGGCCACGGCGGTGCCGCGGTCATTGTGCGGGTGCACGCTGAGCACGATGCTGTCGCGGCGGGCCAGGTTCTTGTGCATCCACTCGATCTGGTCGGCGTACAGGTTGGGCGTGGTGGCCTCGATGGTGGCGGGCAGGTTCAGCACCATCTTGCTGGCCGGCGTGGGCTGCCAGATGTCGGCGACGGCGTTGGACACGTCCAGCGCGAAGTCGGGTTCGGTGGTGCTGAAGACCTCAGGCGAATACTGGTAGCGCCACTGCGTTTCCGGATGCTGGGCGACGTATTGCTTGACCAGGCGCGTGCCGGTGGTGGCGATGTTCTTGATTTCGTCGCGGCTCATGTTGAACACGACCTTGCGGAACGCCGGGGCGCAGGCGTTGTACAAGTGGACGATGGCCTGCTTGGCGCCGGCGGCGGCTTCGACCGTGCGGCTGATCAGGTCTTCGCGCGACTGCGTCAGCACGATGATGGTCACGTCTTCGGGAATGCGCTTCTCGTCGATGAGCTTGCGCACGAAATCGAAGTCGGTCTGCGAGGCGGACGGGAAACCGACTTCGATTTCCTTGAAGCCGATCTTCACCAGCTGTTCGAAGAAGCGGAGCTTGCGCTCGACGCTCATCGGTTCGATCAGGGCCTGGTTGCCGTCGCGCAGGTCGGTGCTCATCCAGATGGGCGGCTGCGTGATGCGGCGGCTGGGCCAGGTGCGCTCGGCATAGTCGCCGGCGAAGGGCTTGAACGGTACGTACTTGGTGGCGGGGTTGGCAAGCATCATCTCTACACCTCGATCGGTTTCTTTTGAATCCCGGGGACTGGGTCCCGCAAGCGGCGCACGCCCGGATGACGGTCTGGCGCCTGGATTTGCCGTGGATATGCCCGGAAACTACTGGCCAGGCCGGCAGGATTCAGTCTTGAAAACAGGAAAAGAAAGGGGAATACGCGTGTGGCGAGCGTGTGGCTGCCGAGCTACCACGAGGCACTAGGCCCGGCAACCGATCGGTAGGTATAGCGATAGCGCGGCGAAGGAGGCAACGCTGAAGAAGGAAGCGCGCAGGCCGGCGACCGGAGCGTCGTAGCGTCCGGTGGCAATCGCGAGGGGGTTGCGGTTAGCGGCCATAGGTGTGCTAGTCAAACATACTTTTTGTGCAAGCGCAAATGAAAAAGCCAGGGACGTATCTGTCTTACGGTGACGCCTCAGGGTATTCCCTGGTTCTTTCGACAGGCCGGCAGGCGCGGCGCGAGCCACGCGTTTCGCGGTGGCGCGGGGCTCGCGCGGCCGGACGCGCAACAGCATGAGCGCGCGCCGGCCCAGGCGCCTACTGCGTCTGCATATGGCCGTTCTTGACCACTTCGCCCAGGCGCTTGCGCTCGTTGGCGGCGAACTCGGCGAAGCTGGCGCGCGAACCACCGCCCGGCTCGATGCTGCTCTGGCGCAGCGCATCCTGCACTTCACGCGTCTGCAGCGACTGCTCGACCGCCGCGTTCATCTTGTCGAGCACGTCTGCCGGCGTGCCGGTCGGCGCGTACAGGCCGGCCCAGTGGCCGATGCGCACCGTGCCGAAGCCGGCCTCGGCCGTGGTCGGAATGTCCGGCGCGCTGGCCATGCGCTTGTCCCAGGTGGTGGCCAGCGCCTTGAGCTTGCCGCTCTGGACCAGCGGCAGCGTCACGATGCTGGCCTCGGAGGTGGCGTCGACCTGGTTGCCGATCACCGCGCTCACGCCTTCCGAGCCGCTCTTGTAGGCGATGGGCTCTACCGGCAGGCCGGTGGCTTCCTTGAGCATCTCGGCCACGAAATGCGGCGTGCTGCCGTTGCCGGCCGTGGAAAAGGTGATGCGGTCGCTCTTGGCCTGCTTGGCGCGTGCCACGAAGTCCTTCAGGTCCTTGGCGGGGTTGGACGGATGGGTCACGATCACCGACGGCGTGATCGACAGCAGCGCGACGGGCGTCAGCGCCTCGTCCTTGTACGGCTGGTCGGAACGGATCAGGCTGTTGGTGACGGTGCCGTTGCTGCCGACCAGGTAGGTGTAGCCATCGGCCGGGCTGCGCGCCACGTGCGCCGCGCCGATCACGCCGCCGGCGCCGGGACGGTTCTCGACGATGACGGGCTGGTTCAGCGCGGCGCCGACCGCCTTGGCGATGATGCGGGCGACCAGGTCATTGGCGCCGCCAGCGGTGAACGGGGCGACGAAGGTGATGGGCTTGTCGGGCCAGGCGGCCAGGGCCGGCGCGCTGAACGAGAGGGCGGCCGAGCAGGCCAGCGCCATGCTGGCGGCGAACCGGACGGAAGTGCGGAACATGGAAAGCGGACTCCAGGAGGCCGGCCGCGCGGTCGCCGCGGCAGGGCCGCCGGCGCTTGGTGTCGGTATGACGCGCAGCCCGCGGTTGCGCGAGCCTGGCCGGCCAGTATAGGAGCGGCTTGCTGGCAGGGGACTGAAATGCAAAAGCCGCCTGGACGGCGGCTTCTGGCGGGTTGCGCGGAAGGGGTGTCGCTTATCGGGCGGGGCCGATGCGCGGCTCGACGTAGCGGTCGGCGCGCGCTTCGCGGCGCGGGGCGTCGTCGTCGCGGGAGCCGGCGCGCGGCTTGCCGCCGCCTTCCAGGATCTCGGCCTGGCGCGCCACCATGTCGATCTTGGCGATGCGGCTGTGGCGGATTTCAGACAGCGAACGGCGCAGGTCGCCGACGGTGAAGGGCTCTTCGCGGTCGCCCCAGGTCCAGCGCAGCACGCCCAGCGATTCGTCGGACAACTGCGGCGCCAGTTCGGCCAGCACCTCGGTCTGCACCGGCGTGGCGCGGCCGGAGGCCAGGCTGGCGGTCAGCCAGGCGCGCAGCGCGAAGAAGACGATGAGGCTCCAGATGCCGACCCCGACCCACCACAGGTAGGGGCTGAACTTCTGCACCATGTCCATCGTGGGCTGGCCCAGCGAGTGCAGGAATTCGAAGCTCACGCGCTTGCCCGCGTCCAGTATCCAGTTGGCGACGAAATACCAGATGATGAGGGCGACGGCGATCACGATCGCGCGCAGGAGGAGTCTGGGAAGCGCAAGTTTGAGCAGGGTTTGGCCGATCAGGCGGCTATCCTGGCGAACGCGCTCGGGCGAAGTCTGATTCATCATGCAAAATATTGTACCTATGACCCGTCCGATTTTAGAACTGCGTCCTGGTCAGCATCTGACGCTGACCCCACAACTGCAGCAATCGATCCGATTGTTGCAGTTGTCCACGCTCGAACTGGAAGCCGAGATCTCGCAGGTGCTGGCGGACAACCCGCTGCTCGAGCGCGACGACGAGCCCGCGGCGCCCGAGGCGCAGGCGGAGTCCGAACGCGAATCCTCGGTGCAGGACGACGAGCCGGCCGCCGAGCGCGACACGCCCATCGAGGAAATGCCCGGCTCCGGCGGGGTCTATCCAGATGAGGACGGCGGCCCGCCCGAGGCCGCCATGCCGGACACGCTGCGCGAGCATCTGCTGGGCCAACTGATGCTGACCCGGGCGGCGCCGCGCGACGCTGCCTTGGCCGCCCTGTTGATTGACGAGCTGGACGAGAACGGCTATCTGGGTTCGCCGCTGGAGGAAATCCTGGGCTGGCTGCCCGCCGAGCTGGAGCCGGACATCGACGAGCTGAAGGCGGCGCTGTCGCTGCTGCAGTCCTTCGATCCGCCCGGCATCGGCGCGCGGGACATGGCGGAATGCCTGCTGTTGCAATTGCGCCACCCCGATATCGGCCGCCTGCCCGAGGCGGCCGACCCGGCGGCGCTGGCCTGCGCCCGCGAGATCTGCGCCCGTCACCTGCCGCTGCTGGCCACCGGCAATGTCGCCCGTCTGTGCGTGGCGGCGGGTTGCGACGAAACCCGATTCCGCGCCGCGCACGCCCTGATCCTGCGCCTGGAGCCGCGTCCGGGACGCGCCTGGACCGTGCCGGCCGCCGACTACGCCGTGCCGGACGTGATCGTGCGCAAGACCCGGCGCGGCTGGCAGGTCACGCTCAACAGCGCCGCCGTGCCGCGCCTGCAGATCAACGGCCTGTACGCGCAGATGCTGGGCAACCAGAAGGAATCGGCCCACGCCGGCCTGCAGGCCCAGCTGCAGCAGGCCAAGTGGATGATCCGCAACGTCGAGCAGCGCTTCGACACCATCCTGCGTGTGTCCCAGGCCATCGTCGAGCGCCAGACGGCCTTCTTCAGCCAGGGGCCGGCGGCCATGCGTCCGCTGATCCTGAAGGACATCGCGGGCGAACTGGGCCTGCACGAATCCACGATTTCGCGGGCCACGACGCAGAAGTACATGCTCACCCCGTTCGGCACGCTGGAGCTCAAGCGCTTCTTCGGGACGGGGGTGTCGACCGATGGCGGCGACGCCACCTCGGCCACGGCGGTGCAGACCCATATCCGCCAGATGGTGGCGGACGAGAACCGTGCCAAGCCGCTGTCCGACAGCCAGATCATGGAAAAGCTGGCCGACCAGGGCATCGTGATCGCCCGGCGCACGGTGGCCAAGTACCGCGAGGCCTTGCGCATCGCGCCGGCGGCGCTGCGCAAGGCGCAAGCCTCGGTCCGGTGAAATCAGGGACGAATCGTTAGGAATTCGTCCCTGATTTCAAATACTTGCGTGACAAATCGGTTGCAAATTTTTTTAGGACAGCCGCTTGCCAGATTGAGAATAATTTTCGATAATTATTCTCATGTACATTTGTGTATGCAACGCGATCACCGAACGCCAAGTCCGCGCCAGCGTGGACGCGGGCGCAACCACGCTGGCCGACCTGCAGTTCGAGCTGGGCGTGGCGACCTGTTGCGGCTGTTGCGCAGCCACCGCCACGGAATACCTGCCCGGCGGCCGTTGCTCCAGCGTCTGCGACGTGCGCTCGATCGCCGTTCCGGTCAATCCTCCCGCCGCCCTGACTGAACAGGCCAGCGCGCCGGCGGCCAATACCTATCCGGTCATCCGGGTGGCCGTCGCCTGATCCCTCCAGCCTGATTGATCTGGCTTGATCACATAGCCACGGTTGTCGACCGTGGCTTTTGTTTTTTGGGCGCGCCCGCCGCGCGAGTCCCCGCGTTCTTCCTGTCAGCGCCCGTCTTTTCCTCTTGCGGCTTGCCGACGCGCGCGGATCCTCCCGATTCCTTGAATTTTCGCTGACCCTCCACCGTCCAGGGCGACGGCTGGCGCCATGCCTCGGCGCAGAAAGCCTGCACCGTCAGCGCCACCTGGCGCGCCGGTTCGCGCGCCGCCGCGCCCAGGCAGAGCGCCAGCTCGGTAGGCGGCGCCACGGGCAGGTGTCCGTCCACGATGCGCAGGCCGGCGGTCAGGCAGCGGCGCTCCAGCAGCGCCACGCCCAGGCCGCCGGCCAGCGCCGCCTGCAGGCCCAGCAGGTTCGGGCTTTCATAGGCGATGCGCCAGCGCCGGCCGGCCGCTTCCAGCGCGTGGATGGCGCGGTTGCGGTAGATGCAGCCCTGGGGAAACGCCACCAGCGGCACCGGTTCGGCGTCGGGCAGCGGCCAGGCATCGGCGGCGATCCAGTGCAGGTGTTCCGGCCAGGCCGCCAGCGCCGCGCCCGCACCCAGGCCGGCCCCGGGTTCGCGCTTGAGCAGCGCCACGTCCAGGTCACCGCGTTCCAGGCTGCGCGTCAGCCCGGCGCTCAGGTCGCAACGCACCGACAGGCGCAGCGCCGGCCGTTCGCGCGCGTAGGCCGCCAGGATGGCCGTCAGGGCTTCCGGCGCGAAGTCGTCCGGGATGCCCAGGCGCACCACGTCCACGCGCTGGCGGCCGCTGACGGCCTCGCGCACCTCGGTGGACAGCGCCAGCATGCGGCGGGCATAGCCCAGCAGCCGCTCGCCGTCCTCGGTCAGCTGGACCTGGCGGCCGTCGCGGATGAACAGCGCGCATTCCAGCGCCTCTTCCAGCTTGCGGATCTGCTGGCTGACGGTGGATTGGCTACGGTGGACGCGTTCGCCGGCGCGCGTGAAACCGCCGGCGTCGACGACGGAAACGAAGCTGTGCAGCAGGTCGAGATCAAGCATGGCGGGGTCTGGAAAGAGGTCGCGCCTTCCGGACGGAAGGCGGATTCATGCATTCGATTTTCAAATACTTTCGATCTGAATAAAGCGTTTGTCAATGGATAGGGTGGCGCGCAGAATGGCCGCCAGCATGTCGCCACAGCGGCGGCGCCCTCTCTCCGAGACTCGCATGAAAACCCCCTTGCTAGCTGTCGCATCTCCCGCCCGCGCCGATTCTCCAGCCGCGTTCGCGTTGTTGCCCGTCGCCGCGTTCTGCCTGTTGTGGAGTTCAGCCTTTGCCGCCGCCAAGATCGCCGTGCGCGATTGTCCGCCGATGACCCTGCTTGCCGTGCGCTTCGTGATCGCGGGCGCGCTGATGCTGGGCGTGGCCGCGGCCACGGGCCGCTGGCGCTGGCCGAGCCGGCGCGACTTCGCCGCGCTGGTCTTGCTGGGCCTGCTGAACAACACGCTGTACCTGAGCTTGAGCTGGTCGGGCATGACGCTGGTGTCATCGGCTTTCACCGCGGTGCTCATCAGCACCAATCCGCTCTTGATCGGCGTGCTGGCCGGGCCGGTGCTGGGCGAGCGGCTGAACTGGCGCAAGCTGCTGGGCCTGTTGCTGGGCGTGGCCGGCGTGGCGGTGGTGTTGCGCTCGCGATTGAGCGGCATGCAGGAAGACGCGCACGGCACTTTGCTCGTGGTCGGAGGCCTGCTTGCGCTGGTGGCGGGCACGCTGCTGTACAAGCGCTTGAAGCCGTCCGCGGACCTGTGGATGGGCACCGGCATCCAGTCGCTGGCCGGCGCGGCCGCGATGGTGCCGATCGCGCTGGCGGTCGATGATCTGGGCGCGGCGCACATGACAGCCAGTCTGTTCTGGAGCATGGCCTACATGATCATCGCGGTGTCGATCGGCGGTTATTACTTGTGGTTCATGATCCTGGGCCGCGCCAGCGCCACCGCGGCCAGCGCGCTGCATTTCCTGATGCCGCCGCTGGGCTTGCTGTTCGGCTGGCTGGTGTTGAGCGAGCCGGTGTCGTGGCTGGACCTGCTGGGCATCGTGCCGATCGCTTTCGGCATCTGGCTGGCCACGCGGCGCGCCGATTGAGTCCGCGATATCCACCAGGTCGATGCGTGAAGGCGCCGCCCGCGCTCATGCGGTCGTAGATATGCAACAGCGCGGATCGCGCGCCGTACGCGGGTTTTTCAGCGATGCGGCGCGCGATCCGCGCTGCGCTTGACGCGCATCAAGGCGCGTAATTCGGCGCCGTGGCCGCTTCCAGGCCGCATGCAGCCTACATGGCGCGTGCAAGGCATCGCTCACGCAAACTCATTCTCATTATCCTGTCGCTTTCGTGTTGCGCTTGCAAAGCCGTTTACCAAATGCAGAGCAAGGCTAGGCGCGGCCCCGCGCCGGATGTTAGTCTGCCGGGGTTGCGTACGCGCGGCATCGCGCGTCTTCCTGTCGCGATGTGCTCGCATCGCGCCTGACTGCAAGGAGTCTCATCATGAAAGGCGATAAAACCGTCATCCAGCATCTCAACAAGCAGCTGACCAACGAGCTGACGGCCATCAACCAGTATTTCCTGCATGCGCGCATGCTGAACCACTGGGGCTTCGACAAGCTGGGCAAGCACGAATACGAAGAGTCGATCGGCGAGATGAAGCATGCCGACCGCCTGATCGCGCGCATCTTCATGCTCGACGGCCTGCCCAACCTGCAGGACCTGCACAAGCTGCTGATCGGCGAAGACGTGCCGGAACTGCTGGCCTGTGACCTCAAGCTGGAGCAAGGCGCGCAAGCCACGGTCAAGGAAGCCATCGCGTATTGCGAATCGGTGCGTGACTACGTGTCGCGCGATCTGTTCCAGGACATCCTGGACGACACCGAAGAGCACATCGACTATCTGGAAACCCAGATCGACCTGATCGACAAGGTCGGCCTGCAGAACTACCTGCAGAGCCAGATGTCGGTGCCGGAATAAGGTTGCCGGCCTGGCGGCGGTCACAAGATCGCCGCCCACAACAAAGGCGCCCCGCGGGGCGCCTTTGTTGTTATACGCGGCCAGCGCGCCGCGTCGATATCATTGCGATCACGTTACTGCGGACGGGCCGGGCATTCGGCCATCGTGCCCCAGGCGCGGTTCGGCGCACAGTACTTGTTGCGCGCGGCCCAGGAACACGAGGGGCGTTCGAAGAAGCCTTGCGTGGCGCAATGCGCCAGCTCGCGCTTGAGCGCGTCCTGCCAGCCGGGGGCGCCGGGCGCCTGGGCGGTGTTCGGGGGCGGCGGCGCGGGCATCATCTGGCCGGAACCGTAGCCGCCTGCCTGGACCTGGCCCTGCCCCGCGCCGCCGTTGACGGCGGTCGAGGTGCCGGGCGCCTGCAGATCCAGCGTGCTGACGTCGGACGTGCCCGTGGGCAGCGGCACCTGCTGCGAGGCCGCGGCGATCTCGCGCGCCTGGTCGGCCGAGATGCGTTCGCGCGACAGCTTGACGTTGGGATCGCTGACGGAATCGAACAGCGACACGGTGTTGATGGCCCACTCGCGGTCGGCCGGCTTGTCGGGCACGCCCAGCGTGCCGTCGATGCGGGGCTGCGGCGGTTGCGCCACATAGGGACGCCCGTTGGCGTCCAGCACCGGTTGCTGGCCGTCGGCCCCATCCTGGCCGGGCGCGGGCGCGGCAACCGGGGCATGCGCCACCAGCCAGTCGCCAAGTTGAATTCCGCCCCAGGCCGACGCGCCCAGCGCGACCAGCAGCGTTGCGAACAATAAACGCCAAGACATTGCTAAACCTCTTCTGCCGTGCGGAACCCGGACGGGTCTACGCCTTGTCTCCGAAAACCTTGCCGCCATGCTCGCGCATGGCGTGGAATTTCACATCCGGATACAGTTCCTCGGCCACGCGCAGCTGCGCGGGCGAACCGATCAAAAACGCCGCCGCATCGACCACATCATAGGCGATATGGGCAGCATTGGCATCCATGAACTTGCGCAGCGCCTTGGGGTTGTCGGACGTGATCCAGCGCGCCATCGTGTAGCGCGAAGGCAGCATGCGGGCGTCCACGCCGTACTCGGTCTTGAGCCGGTGCGCCACCACTTCGAACTGCAGCTGGCCGACCGCGCCCAGCAGCAGCGAGCCGCCGGCCGCCTCGGGACGGAACACCTGGATGGCGCCTTCTTCGCCCAGCTGCGTGAGACCGGTGCGCAACTGCTTGGTGCGCAGCGGGTCCTTCACTTCGACGGCCTGGAACAGCTCGGGCGCGAAGAACGGCAGCCCGGTGAACTGCAGGGTTTCGCCTTCGGTCAGCACGTCGCCGAGCTGCAGCACGCCGTGGTTGGGGATGCCGATCACGTCGCCGGCATAGGCCTCGTCCAGCAGCTCGCGCCGCTGCGACAGGAACGACACCACGTTGTTGGGCCGCATTTCCTTGTTGGTGCGCGCCACCTTCAGGCGCATGCCGCGCTCGAAGCGGCCGGAGCTCACGCGCACGAAGGCGACGCGGTCGCGGTGCGCGGGGTCCATGTTGGCCTGCACCTTGAACACCACGCCGGTGAACTTGGGCTCCTCGGGCTGCACCTCGCGTTGCAGGGCCGTGCGCGGGCCGGGCGGCGGGGCCTGCTCGACCAGCGCGTCCAGCACTTCCTGCACGCCGAAGTTGTTGATGGCCGAGCCGAAGAACACCGGGGTCTGCTTGCCGGCCAGGAACTGCGCGCGGTCGAAGGCGGGCGCGGCTTCGTTGATCAGCTCGATCTCGCCGCTGGCCTGTTCGAAGGCCGAGCCGAAGCGGCGGCCGATCTCGGGGTTGGACAGCCCCTCGATGAAGTCGTCGTTGTCGGAGCGGCGCTCCTGGCCGGCGCGGAACACGCGCATGCGGTCGCGGCGGATGTCGAACACGCCGCCGAAGGCCTTGCCCATGCCCACCGGCCACGAGAACGGCACCGCGTCCATGCCCAGGTGCCCTTCGATCTCGGACAGCAGCTCGAGCGGCTCGCGCACTTCGCGGTCCATCTTGTTGATGAAGGTGATGATGGGCGTGTTGCGCGCGCGGCAGACCTGCAGCAGGCGGATGGTCTGCGGTTCCACGCCGTTGGCGGCGTCGATCACCATGAGCGCGGCGTCCACCGCGGTCAGCACGCGGTAGGTGTCTTCCGAGAAGTCCTGGTGGCCCGGGGTGTCGAGCAGGTTGATGACGCAGTCGCGGTATTCCATCTGCATCACCGACGAGGCCACCGAGATGCCGCGCTGCTTTTCGATTTCCATCCAGTCGGAGGAGGCATGGCGCGAGGCCTTGCGGGCCTTGACGCTGCCGGCGATCTGGATCGCGCCTGCGAACAGCAGCAGCTTTTCGGTCAGCGTGGTCTTGCCCGCGTCGGGGTGGGAAATGATGGCGAACGTCCGGCGTCGCGCGACTTCTTGTTGAATGCTCATGATCGATGGAATATTCGGGCGCCGTGTTTCAGGTCCGGCGCGGTCCTGCTGCGTGCAAAAAAAGCGCGGGGCTCGCGCCGGAAAGG
>NZ_JCBANG010000050.1:0-45907 GCF_059760905.1 Achromobacter sp. 1011811831 | reverse complement strand
CGCCTGTCATGCGCGGCCCTTGCGCTTTCAGGACTGCCGCGTCGCGCGCGCGTCCACGTTCTGCCAGCCCAGCTCGGCCGATACCGCATCGGCGCAGCGCTTGATGTCCGCGACCAGGGGGCTGTTCCAGCGCGCGTCGAACACGCCGGCCGCGCCGATCGCGGTGATCACCAGCACCACGTTGCCATTGGAATCGAACACCGGCGCGCTCAGGCCGTTGATGCCGGGGATGGGGTCGCCCACGGCGCGCGCGACGCCGCGCTGGCGCACCTCGCGCAGCGACTGCTCGAACTTCTCGGTATGGCTCAGCGTGGGCACCGCGCCCAGCCGCAGGAAGTCCTCGTGCAGCAGGCTTTCGATCTTCTTGGGCGGCAGCAGCGCCGCGAACACCTTGCCGGTGGCGGTGTTGGTCAGCGACATGACCGTGCCGGTGCGCATGTTCACGTGGATCGGGTAGTTGGATTCGTGCAGGTGCACGATGACCGGCCCCAGGTTGCCCAGCACCGCGATGGCGATGGTCTGTCCGGTGCGTTCGGCCAGCTCGCGCGTCATGGGCACGGCGATCTTGATGGGGTCGAGCCGGTGCAGCGCCGCCAGGCCCAGCTGCAAGGCCAGCGGCCCCAGCTCGTAGTGGCCGGAGGCGGGATCCTGGCGCACCAGGCCCAGCGTGCCATAGCTGACCAGATAGGCGTGGGCGTTGGCGCCGGACATGCCGGCGGCCTTGGCCAGCGCGCCCAGCGGCAAGGAAGAGGAATGCTCCAGCAAGGCCAGCAGCAGCTTGCCGCCGACTTCGATGGACTGGATGCCGCGGCGCCGGGGCGCGGCGGCCTGTGCGCCCGCGGGCGCCTGGCGTTTGCCGGAAGAGGTGTGGGCTACCATTTTGCTTTGTCGAACTCAGTTGTCTATGTTGGTAGTTTCGCTAATAGCGAACAGTATTGACATTATCGAACCGTCTGTCTACAGTCGCAACCATAACAAGGCCCGTCCGTTTCGAGCGGATGCGGGCCAGCCCCGGCGGGGCGATAAGTGGGTATGGAGACAACGTGGAAGATACTCGGCAATACGACTGCGACGTGCTGGTCGTGGGATCGGGCGCGTCCGGCATGGCCTCGGCCATCACCGCGGCCAGCGCCGGTTTGAAGGTCCTGATCATCGAAAAGGAGCCGCGCTTTGGCGGCTCCACCGCCCGCTCCGGCGGCTGGCTCTGGATACCCGGCACCGCGCTGGCGCGCGTGCAGGGCATCCATGAAACGCCCGACGAGGCCCGCGCCTACTTGCGTCACGAGGCTGGCGACAGCTACAACGGCGAGCGCGTCGACGCCTTCCTGGCGCACGGCCCCGAAGCGGTGGACTTCTTCACCGCCAATACCGACGTGCAGTTCGACATGCCGCTGGTGTTCCCCGACTATCACGCGGAAGCCGCCGGCGGAAAGCAGGGCGGGCGCTCGATGGTGGCGCGTCCCTACGACGGCCGCAAGCTGGGCACTCACGTCAAGGACCTGGCGCCCGCGCTGCCCGAGCTGACCGTGTTCGGCATGATGCTGGGCTCGGGCAAGGAAATCGTGCACTTCATGCGCGCCACGCGCTCGCTGGCCTCGGCCTGGTACGTGGCCAAGCGCCTGTCGCGCCATTTCCTGGACGTGCTCAAGCATGGCCGGGGCATGACGCTGACCAATGGCAATGCGCTGGCGGGCCGGCTGGCGGCCAGCGCATTCAAGCTGGGCATACCGCTGTGGCTGAACGCGCCGGCCAAGTCGCTGATCATCGAGGACGGCGTGGTGAAAGGCGCGGTGGTGCAGCGCGACGGCGCATCGGTGCGCGTGCGCGCCGCGCGCGCCGTGGTGTTGGCGGCGGGCGGCTTTCCCTACGATATCGAACGGCGCAAGCAGCTCTACGCCCACGCGCCCACCGGCGTCGAGCACTACTCGCCGTCGCCCATGGGCAATACCGGCGACGGCCTGCGCCTGGCCGAGAGCGCGGGCGGCAGCGTGAACACCGGTCTGCCCAATGCAGCGGCCTGGGTGCCGGTGTCGGTGGTCACGCGCAAGGACGGCAGCCCCGGCTACATGCCGCACTTCATCGACCGCGCCAAGCCCGGCGTCATCGCCGTCACGCGCAACGGCCGCCGTTTCACCAACGAGGGCGCCTCGTATCACGACTTCGTGCAGGACATGGTGCGCGCCTGCCAGGACGGCGGCGAGATCTGCGCCTGGCTGGTCTGCGACCACAAGACGCTGCGCAAGTACGGCCTGGGCAGCGCCGCGCCGTTCCCGATGCCGATCAAGCGTTATCTGCAGACCGGCTACCTGCTGCGCGGATCCAGCGTTGCCGAGCTGGCGCAACGCGCCGGCATCGATGCCGGCAGCCTGCGCCAGACGGTAGAGGCCTTCAACGCCGAAGCGCGGCTGGGCCGCGATCCGCTCCACGGCAAGGGCAGCAAGGCCTACAACCGCTACCAGGGCGACGCGCTGCACGGCCCCAATCCCTGCGTGGCGCCCATCGAACAGGGACCGTACTACGCGATCAAGGTCATGATCGGCGATATCGGCACCTTCGCCGGCCTGAAGGTCGACGCCGAGGGCCGCGTGACCGATGCCGGCGGCGCAGCCATCGACGGCCTGTACGCGGTGGGCAACGACGCCTGCAGCATCATGGGCGGCAACTATCCCGGCGCGGGCATCACGCTGGGTCCGGCGCTGACCTTCGGCTATATCGCCGGCCGCAGCATCGCCGGCCAGCTGGCGACCCGCAAGCCCACGCGCGCCGCGCAAGCCGAGGCCCAGGCATGAGCCGGGCCGCCAGGCGCGCGACGCACGCGCCCCGCATTCGCTGACGCGACGGAGAAACACATGGACAAGGAAGGACTGCTGCAAGGCAAGCTGGCGCTGGTGACCGGCGCCGGGCAGGGCAACGGCCGCGCCCTGGCGCTGGGGCTGGCCGCCGCCGGCGCGCGCGTGATGGCGGCGGACCTGCGCGCGGACAGCGCGCGCGACACCGCCGACGCCATCATCGCCGCGGGCGGACAGGCCTGGAGCCTGGCGCTGGACGTGACCGACGCCGAGGCCTGCGCGGCCGCCGCCGCCGGCGTGCAGCTGCACGCCGGGCCGATCGATGTGCTGGTCAACAACGCCGGCATCCTGATCCGCGAAGGCCTGGACAGCCCGCGCGCGGCCGAGAACTGGCGCCGCGTGCTGGACGTGAACCTGAACGGCAGCTTCAACATGATCCACGCCTTCCTGGGCGCGCTGCGCGCCACGCGCGGCGTGATCATCAACGTAGGTTCGATCGCCTCGTTCGCGGGCGTGGGCGCGGCGCTGGGCTATTCGCCATCCAAGGGCGGCGTGAAGATGCTGACGCAATCGCTGGCGCGCGACCTGGCCGCCGACGGTATCCGCGTGAATGCCATCGCGCCGGGCGTGATCGAGACGCCGATGACGGCGTCCACGCGCGAGGACCCGGCCAAGCTGGCCAGCTTCATGCAACGCATTCCGCTGGGCCGCGTGGGGCAGCCCGAAGACCTGGTCGGCCCCGCGGTATTCCTGGCTTCGTCCATGGCGCGCTACGTGACCGGCGTGTCGCTGCCGGTGGACGGCGGCTTCCTGGCGGTCTAGCCGCACGCCCGGCCACGCCGGGCCGCAATCCTTCATCGACACGCAGCACCTTCCATAAAAAACACAGGAGACAACGATGAACACCAAGGGGATCCTCTCCCGTCTTTCCAGAACGGCGGCGTGCATCGCGCTGGCCGCGGGCGCGCAGCAGGCGCTGGCCCAGGACATCAAGATCGGCTTCAACGGCGACCTGTCGGCCTCGCCTTCGGCGCAGAGCGGCCAGGCCGCGGTGCTGGGACTGAAGACCGCCATCGAGGACATCAACGCCGCCGGCGGCCTGCTCGGCCGCAAGGTGGTGCTGGTGGTGCGCGACGACCTGTCGCAGCCGCCCAAGTCGATCCAGAACATGACGGACCTCATCGACAATGAAAAAGTCGTGGCCGTGTTCGGACCGACCAACTCGGGCAACGCGCTGGCCTGGAAGCACATTCCCAACCAGAAGAAGGTGCCGGTGATGGGCGCCATCGGGTCGGGCACCGACATCACCAAGCCCATGCGTGCCGGCGCCGACAACTACATGTTCCGCGTCGGCATGGTCGACCGCGAACAGGTCGAGGGCGTGATCGATTACCTGAAGCGCAATCCCAAGGTCAAGAACGTGGGCTTCATGATCGAGACCACCGGCTACGGCCAGAGCGCGCTCAAGGACCTGGAGGAAGTGGGCGCGGCGCAGGGCGTGAAGGCCGTGGCGGTGGAAAAGTTCGGCGTGGCCGACACCGACATGACCTCGCAGCTGAACAAGCTGAAATCGGCCGGCGTGGACACGGTGGTGATCTGGGCGCAGAGCACGCCCATCGCCCACGTGTTCCGCAGCATGGAGAAGATCAACTGGTTCCCGCTGACGCTGACGTCCTGGGCCGCCGACAACATCGCGTTCTACGACACCGCCGGCAAGACGCTGTCGGAAAAACCGTTCTTCCTGCGCACCATCACCGACAACCGTTCGCCGGCGCAGCAGAAGCTGTACGACCGCGTCTCGGGCCAGATGACCTCGCCCACCGCCTTCGGCTTCCTGGCGCACGCCTATGACGGCATGCACCTGATGGCCATGGCGGTCAAGCAGGCCGGCTCCACTGATGGCGACAAGCTGCGCCAGGCGCTGGAAAACCTGCAGGGCACCTATGACGGCGCCATGAAGACCTACACCAAGCCGTTCTCGCCGACGGGGCACGACGCGCTGCTGGTGGGCGACTACAAGTGGGCGCACTGGCAGGACGGCAAGCTGGTTCCGTACGCGGACGACGTGACGCGCGCCGGCGCCAAGTAAGCGCGGGGCCGGGAAAGAAGAGGGGGCCATCATGATGGCGACGTTGTTGCAGGCGCTCGTCAGCGGGCTCGCCGTGGGAGGCGCGTATGCGCTGGTGGCGCTGGGATTCAGCATCACCTTCACCACGACGCGCACGCTGAATTTCGGGCATGGGGAGTTCGTGTCCGTGGGCGCGTTCGTCGGCGTGGGGGCCTTGTTCCTGCTGGCCGGCAAGCCGGCCACCACGGCTGCTTTCACGGGGCTGGACCTGACCGGCTGGCAGTATCTGCTGGCCGCCGTCGCGGCGGCGCTGGCGATGGGATTGCTGGGCGTGCTGCTGTACGTGTTCGGCGTGCGGCCCTTCGCCGCGCGGCCGGGCATGGCCTGGGTCATGAGCACGCTGGGTTTCGGCATCCTGCTGCAAAGCGCAGCCTTCGCCGTGTGGGGGCCGGCGCCCGTGACGGTGCCGGCGCCGTTTGGCGACGAGGTGATCCGCGTGTTCGGCGCGGGCGTGCGCACGCAGGAACTGCTGCTGCTGGCCGTGGCCGTCATCGTGATGCTGGCGTTCGACCGCGTCATGAACGGCAGCATGCTGGGCCGTGCGATGCGCGCCGTCGCCGCCAATCCGGCGGTGGCCAACCTGATGGGCATCAACGTCAACGCGGTGATGATCGGCGCCTTCTTCGCCAGCTCGGCGCTGGCGGGGCTGGCCGGCTTCCTGGTGGCGCCGATCACCTCGGCCTCGATTTTCATGGGGCTGGCGATCGGCCTGAAGGGCTTTTCCGGTGCCATGATCGGCGGCCTGACCAATCCGCGCGGCTGCGTGCTGGGCGGCTTCGTGCTGGGCCTGCTGGAATCCTATGTGAACCTGTGGCAGTCGCAGTGGCGCGAGGTGGCGATCTTCGCGCTGGTGATCCTGGTGCTGGCCGTGCGTCCCACGGGCCTCTTCGGCAAGCGCCTGGTGGAGAAGGTATGACGCGGCGCGGACAAACCCTGACCACGCTCGTGGTGGCGGCGGCGCTGGCCGCCTGCGCGGCGCTGGTGGACAACGACTACTACCTGCGCATCCTGTTCATGTCCTGCGTGTACTACCTGTGCGCGGCCGGCGTGAACGTGCTGGTGGGCTACGCCGGGCAGAAGTCGCTGGGGCAGGCGGGCCTGTTCGCCGCCGGCGCCTACACCGCGGCGCTGCTGACCTCGCGCTGGCAGGTGGATCCCTGGCTGGCGCTGGCGGCCGCGCCCGTGGTCGCGGGCGTGTTCGGCGTGCTGATCGCGTTGCCGTCGCTGCGGGTCAAGGGACCCTACCTGGCGATGGTGACGCTGGCCTTCGGCATCGTGATGGAGAAGATCGTCACCGAATGGGTGGACGTGTTCGGCGGCCCGTCGGGCCTGTTCGGCATCCTGCCGCCGACCTGGAACGGCAATCCGCTCAGCAACCAGCAATGGGTGTGGTTCGCGCTGATCCTGTGCGTGGCCACGCAGCTGCTGCTGGCCAACGTGCTGCAAGGACGCTTCGGCCGCGCGCTGCTGTCGGTGCAGGCCGACGAGATCGCCTCGTCGTCGGTGGGCGTGCGGGTCTATCGCGCCAAGGTCATCGCCTTCGTGGTGGCGGCCGTGACCTGCGGCATCGCCGGCGCGCTGGTGGCGCAGCAGAACCAGTACATCAATTCCGATTTCATCAGCTTCAACCTGTCCATCTTCATCCTGCTGCTGGTGCTGTTCGGCGGCGCGGGCTCGAAGGCCGGACCGGCGGTCGGCGCCATCGTGCTGACCGTGGTGGACGCGCTGCTGGCGCGCTGGCCGTCCGTGCAGCATTTCTTCTACGGCGCGTTGCTGCTGTTCGCGTTGTACGTGATGCCGGGCGGGGTGATGGGCCTGTTCGCGCGCCGTCCGCGCCGTGTCGACGAGGAGGATGCGCAACAGGGCGCCGCGCCGCCGCCCGCCGCGACGGCGACGCAAGACGCCGCCAAGCCGTGCGCGCCGGCGCGGGAGGACCTGCTGCTGGTGGTGGAAAATCTGTGCAAGTCCTATGGCGGCGTGAAGCCGGCGCAGGACATCTCGTTCTGCCTGCGGCGCGGGCACGTGCACGCGCTGATCGGTCCCAACGGCGCCGGCAAAAGCACGCTGATCAACATGCTCAGCGGCGTGGTCCTGCCCGACAGCGGCGTGATCCGCTATCGCGGCGCCGACATCGCCGGCGCGCGGCCGCACGCGATCTGCGCGTTGGGCGTGGGCCGCAGCTTCCAGAACCTGCGCCTGTTCGGCGAGTTGTCGGTGCTGGACAACGTGCTGCTGGGCCGCCACAGCCGCATGACGAACGGCTTCTGGGTTTCGCTGCTGGGCCTGCCCGGCGCGCGCGAGCAGGAACGGTTGGCGCGGGTGCGCGCCCGCGAACTGATCGCCATGGTGGGCCTGTCGCATCTGGCCGACACGCCGGCCGGCAGCCTGCCTTACGGCCTGCAGCGGCGCGTGGAGCTGGCGCGCGCGCTGGCGACCGAGCCCTCGCTGCTGCTGCTGGACGAACCCGCCGCCGGCCTGAATCCGCAGGAAACCGCCGAGCTGGGCGCCTTGTTGGCGCACATCAGCGCGACCTGCGGCATCACGCTGTTGATGGTCGAGCATCACATGGACCTGGTGATGGCGATCTCCGATCATGTGATCGTGCTGGACTACGGCGTCAAGATCGCGGAAGGTAAGCCCGCCGAGGTGCAGGCCGACAAGCGGGTCATCGAAGCTTATCTCGGCGCCGGCATGGCCTGAGGCGGGAACGAAATGCTGAAACTTGAATCCCTGCGCGTGTCCTATGGCGCGATCCAGGCCGTGCGCGACGTATCGCTTGAGATCCGCACGGGCGAGATCGTCACCATCATCGGCGCCAACGGCGCCGGCAAGAGCACGCTGCTCAAGGCCGTGGCCGGACTGGAGCCGGCCCAGGACGGCCGCATTACCTTCATGGACCGCGATATCACGCAGCTGCCCGCGCACCAGCGCGTCGGGCTGGGCCTGGCGCTGTCGCCGGAAGGGCGCGGCGTGTTCGCCGACCAGACCGTCTACGACAATCTGCTGCTGGGCGGCTATGCGCGGCGCAAGGACCGCGACGCCATCGCGGCCGGCGTGGAGCGGGGCTATGCGCTGTTCCCGCGCCTGCGCGAACGGCGCGACCAGCTGGCCGGCACGTTGTCCGGCGGCGAGCAGCAGATGCTGGCGATGGCGCGGGCGCTGATGTGCGAGCCGCGCCTGCTGTGCCTGGACGAGCCCTCGCTGGGGCTGGCGCCGCTGATCGTGCAGGACATCTTCGCGGCCATCCGGCGGTTGCGCGACGACGGGCTGACGATCGTGCTGGTGGAGCAGATGGCGAACCAGGCGTTGGGCGTGGCCGACCGCGCCTATGTGCTGGAGACGGGCCGCGTCACGCTCAGCGGGACCGGCGCGCAGCTGCTGTCCGACCCGAAGGTGCGCGCGGCCTACCTGGGATCGCATTGAGCCCGACGGGCCGCCGCGCTACCATGTCGGCGGCGCCGCGCGGGCGGCGCGCTTCATCCGCAACCCACCCTACGCGCAGGCCGACGCCGTGACGTCCCCAACCCTTGATGCGGGCAATGACCGCGTCGGCTTCATCTATCTGCAACTGCTGTTCGTCATGGCCACGTGGGGCCTGAACATCGTTGCGGTCAAGTACCTGACGCAGTACATGGACGCGCGCATCCTGGCGGCCGTGCGCATCGTCATCGCGCTGCTTGTCGTCACCCTCATCATCAAGGCGCGCGGCGGCCGCATTCCGAAGCTGACGCGCGCGCAGCTGGGCTGGCTGGCGCTGGCGGGATTCCTGGTGGTGTACGCGCACCAGGCGGCGCTGGTGGCGGGGCTGGGCCTGACCTCGGCCGCCAACGGCACGCTGATCATGGCCACCAGCCCCTTGCTGTCGGCGGTGTTGGCCGCGGTGTTCTATCGCGAGCGGCTGACGCCGGCGCGCGTGTGCGGCGCGCTGCTGGGCCTGGCCGGCGTGGCGCTGGTGGTGCTGGGCAGCGGCAAGGCGCTGGGCGCGGCCGGCTGGGGCGATGCCATGGTCTTCCTGGCGGTGGTGGTGTTCGTGTGCGGCGGGCTGGTGATCCAGCGCATGTCGCGCAGCATGGCGCCGCTGGCCATGCTCTGGTACATGTACCTGGCCGGCGGGCTGATGCTGGCCGCGCACGCCGGTACGGCGTCATCGACCTACCGGGCCGAGTCCTGGAGCATGGCGTGGTGGCCGTGGCTGGTGCTGATGTTCTCCGCCGTGGTGGCCTCGGGCATCAGCAACATCCTGTGGAACGGCGGCATCGCGCGGCTGGGCATCAGCCGCGCCTCGCTGTTCCTGAACTGGCTGCCGATATTCGGCCTGCTGTTCGCGGCGCTGTTCCTGGGAGAGAAGGTGGGCGCCACGCACGCGGCCGGGCTGGCCTGCGTGCTGGGCGGTACCTGGCTGGGATTGCGGCGCGGCGCCGGCGAGCCGGGCAAGGCCCGGCCCTGAGCGCGGCTCAGCGCGGACGCGAGAGCAGGCGCGCGGCCTCGATGGCGAAGTAGGTCAGGATGCCGTCGGCGCCGGCGCGCTTGAACGACAGCAGCGCTTCCATCATGACCTTGTCATGGTCCAGCCAGCCATTGGCGGCGGCGGCCTTGATCATCGCGTACTCGCCGCTGACCTGGTAGGCGAAGGTCGGCACGCGGAAGGCGTCCTTGACGCGGCGCAGCACGTCCAGGTACGGCATGCCGGGCTTGACCATGACCATGTCGGCGCCTTCCTGCAGGTCGGACGCCACTTCGCGCAGCGCCTCGTCCAGGTTGGCGGGATCCATCTGGTAGGCCATCTTGTTGGACTTGCCCAGGTTGGTGGCCGAGCCCACGGCATCGCGGAACGGGCCGTAGAACGCGCTGGCGTACTTGGCCGAGTAGGCCATGATCTGCGTGTGGATGTAGCCGTTCGATTCCAGCGCGCGACGCACGGCGCCGATGCGGCCGTCCATCATGTCGCTGGGCGCGACCATGTCCACGCCGGCCGCGGCCTGCGTCAGCGCCTGCTTGACCAGGATCTCGACAGTGGGCTCGTTGACCACATAGCCGTTGGCGTCGATCACGCCGTCCTGGCCGTGGCTGGTGTACGGGTCCAGCGCCACATCGCACAGCACGCCGAGTTCGGGGTAGCGTTCCTTCAGCGCGCGCACCACGCGCGGGATCAGGCCGTCGGGATTGGTGGCCTCGATGCCGTCGGGCGTCTTGAGCGCGGGATCGATGGCGGGGAACAGGGCCAGCACCGGGATGCCCAGCGCCACGCATTCCTCGGCCACCGGCAGCAGCGTGTCCAGCGAGTAGCGCACCACGCCCGGCAGCGAGGGCACGGCCTGCTGCAGCCCTTTGCCTTCGGCCACGAAGACCGGGTAGATCAGATCGTTGACCGTCAGCGCGTTCTCGCGCACCAGGCGGCGGGTGAAGTCGTCGCGGCGCAGGCGACGGGGACGGGAAACCGGGAACTCAGGGGTGATGATCTGCGGGCTCATGGTACGACCTTGGGGGAAATCCAATTCTCGATGTGGGAGGCGGCCTCTTCCAGGCCGATGCGCTCGGTGGCCGAGAAGGGGATGGTGTGCAGCGCGCCGATGTCCGCGAGATCCTTGCGGACCGCGAAGATGGTGCGCATGCGCTGGCCATACGGCAGCTTGTCGGCCTTGGTCAGCAGCGCCAGCACCGGGCGTCCGGTGGGGGCGATGAAATTGGCGAGGCGGCGGTCCAGCTCGGTGACGCCGCGGCGGATGTCGATCAGCAGCACGATGCCGGCCAGCGATTCCCGGTCGCGCAGATAACCGCCCAGGATGTCGGCCCACTTTTCCTTTTCGTTGCGGGCCACCGACGCATAGCCGTAGCCGGGCAGGTCGACCAGGAAGCCGATGTGGCCTTCGGGGTCCAGCGGATCGGGCAGGCCGAACATGTTGATCAGCCGCGTGCGGCCCGGCGTCTTGCTGGAGAAAGCCAGCCGGCGCTGGTTGCACAGCACGTTGATCGCCGTGGATTTACCGGCGTTGGAACGGCCGACGAAGCAGACTTCCGGCGCGCTTGCGGCCGGCAGCTGGTCGAGGCGGGCCGCGGAAGTGAGGAAGGAGGCGCGATGGAGGAGGGACACGGCAGGGCTTTTGGATACGGTTGGTTTCAGCCCCTATTGTATAATCCGGCGTTTGCAACAGTGGTCCCGTGCGCGGAGCCGTCTTTTTTGCCCACTGCCAGCAACGGTTTTCGGCAGGCAAAACTGGCAGAACAGGTTCGTTACGGCTTTCCAGGGTGTGCGGGCAGGCGTGGGCGCCATTTGCGCCTTGATCGTGCGATTGTCGCGAGGTCTTCATGAAGCGTGTGCTGTCCCGGATGTTGGTTGCGAGCGGGCTGTTGCTCGGCGCCTCCGCCTTATCTACCGCCAGTTTCGCCGCCGAGGGCGCGGCCGGTCCGGCCAAACCCGATGCTGCCAAAGGTGGCCAGCTGTTCGACCAGGGAGACGCCTCGCGCGGCATCATTGCCTGTGCCTCCTGTCATGGCGCGGCGGGCAACAGCACCATCCCGGTGAACCCCAACCTGGCCGCGCAACCCCACGAATACCTCGTCAAGCAGCTGACCGACTTCCAGGTCAAGCAGGGTGCCAAGCTGCCCGTGCGCAATGGCGCCGGCGGCAATCCGACCCCCATGACCGCCATGGCGCAGAACCTGACGCCGGCCGACATGCAGAACATCGCGCTGTACCTGGCGCAGCAGCCGCTCAAGCAGCCCGCCACGGCCGGCCAGGAGAAGCTGGTTGATCTGGGTCAAAAGATCTGGCGCGGCGGTTTGCCCGAACGCAACGTGCCGGCCTGCGCGGCATGCCATTCTGCCAATGGCGCCGGACTTCCCGGCCAATACCCCCGTCTGTCGGGCCAGTTCCCGATGTACATCGAAGAGCAGCTCAAGCTGTTCCGCAGCGGCGACCGCGCGAATGACGTGATGCACGCCATCGCCGATCGCATGTCGGACGCCGACATCAAGGCCGTGGCCGACTACGCCGCGGGCCTGCGCTAGCGGACCATCCTGCGCGCGGCTCGTCCGCGTCGTCAACACGGGCGCGAGGAACCAGATCGCCTCGCGCCAGTCTATGAGGGGGGCAGCCGACAGCGCGGTCCCCCTTTTTTCATGAATTCGACCCGTACCCATACCCGTCCCTCCCTGCGCAGCCTGCCCGGTGACTTTTTCGAGTTGCTCGGCTCGATGCGCTTTGCCGTCAGCCTGCTGATGTTCATCTGCGTGGCCAGCGTGGTCGGGACGGTGCTGCAGCAGAACCGCTCGTCCAGCAACTACATCGACCAGTTCGGTCCGTTCTGGTACGAGGTGTTCGACAAGTTCTCGATCTGGCACGTCTACAACAGCTGGTGGTTTCTGCTGATCATGGCTTTCCTGGTGGTGTCGACCACCGTCTGCCTGATCCGCAACGCGCCCAAGATGCTGCGCGATGCGCGCTCGTTCCGCGAGCACGTCCGCGCCAGCAGCCTGCGCGCGTTCCCGCACCGCGTCGAAAGCCAGGAACCCACCGACGTGCCGAGCACGGTGACGGGCCTGAAGACGCTCCTGGGACGCTTCGGCTACGCGGTGCGCGAGCGCCACGACGGTGACGGCGTGCTGCTGGCGGCCAAGAAGGGCAGCGCCAACCGCCTGGGCTATGTGTTCGCCCACGCGGCCATGGTCATCATCTGCATCGGCGGGCTGCTCGACAGCGAATTGCCGGTGCGCCTGCAGGTCATGTTCGGCGGCAAGAAGCCCATCGTCGAGAACATGCTGATCTCCGAGGTGCCCGAGAGCGGCCGGCTGTCGGTCAACAACCCGAGCTTCCGCGCCAGCGTGCTGGTGCCCGAGGACGGCCAGGCCTCCACCGCCGTGGTCATGGTGGGCGACGGCGCGCTGGTGCAGCCCATGCCGTTCACGCTCAAGCTCAAGAAATTCGTCGTCGATTACTACTCCACCGGCATGCCCAGCCGCTTCGCCAGCGAAGTGGTGGTCACCGATCCCGACACCGGCAAGAGCTTCGAGTCCACCATCGAGGTCAACGAGCCGCTGCGCTTCAAGGGCATGACGGTCTACCAGTCCAGCTTCGATGACGGCGGCAGCACGGTGGCGCTCAAGGGCTATCCGCTGGTGGGCGCGGGCGACGCCACGTTCACCGTGGACGGCACCGTGGGCAAGACCACCGAAGTGTCGGCCCAGACCGCGCGCGGTCCGCGCAGCATGGGCGTGGAGATCACCGCGCTGCGCCCGATCAACGTCGAGGACCTGACGCGCGGCGATCCCAAGGGCGGCAACCAGAGCTTCGCTGAGCACGTGGCCTCGGTGGCCGGCAGCGCCGCCGGCAAGAAGAACGAGAACCTGCGCAACGTCGGCCCCAGCGTCGAGTACAAGCTGATCGACGACGCCGGGCAGGCCCACGAATTCCAGAACTACATGCTGCCGGTCGAGCTGGACGGCGCCACGGTGTTCCTGGCCGGCGTGCGCAACAACGCGTCCGAGGCCTTCCGCTACCTGCGCATCCCGGCGGATGACGACAGCTCGGTCGCCGAATTCATGCGCCTGCGCGCCACGCTGGCCGATCCGGCGGCGCGCCAGGAAGCCGCGCGCCGCTTCGCCGAGCGCAACAGCCCGTCGGGCGCCGACCGCCAGCCGCTGCAGACGGCCGCCGAGCGCGCGCTGGAAACCTTCGCCGGCGGCGGCCTGCAGGCCGTGGCCGCGTTCCTGCAAGCCAACACGCCGCCCGCCGACCTGGAGCGCGCCGCCGACGTGGTGATCCGCCTGATCGGCGCCAGCATGAACGAGCTGCGCGCCATCGAGCGCGAGCGCGCCGGCCTGCCGCCGGTGGCGACCTCGGGTCCGGATGGCGAGCGCGCCGCGGTCTGGTCGCGGCTGGCCGTGGCGGCGCTGTCGGACCTGACGGTGTATCCGGCCCCGGTTTTCCTGTCGCTGGCGGACTTCAAGCATGTCCAGGCCAGCGTGTTCCAGGTCAGCCGCACGCCGGGCAAGAGCGCGGTCTACCTGGGCAGCCTGCTGCTGGTGCTGGGCGTGTTCGCGATGTTCTATATTCGTGATCGCCGCATCTGGATCTGGGTCAAGCCGCAGGATGGCGGCAGCGGCATCCTGGCCGCCATGACATCGCAGAAGCGTACACTCGACTTCAACCAGGAGTTCGAGCGGTTCAAAGCGGCGCTGCTGCGCCAGAAAAGGTCCTGAGGGTTCCATGTCCACGACGACCACCACCACGCATTCCTCCTCGCCTGAAACGCTGTGGCAGGACGGGCTGTCCGAAACCGGCGACGGCCGCGCCCAGCGCGGCCGGCCCGACTGGACCGACCTCGTGTTCTTCCTGCTGCTGTCGGCCGGCGCGGGCTATGCGCTCATGCGCCATGGCGGCGCCATGGACTACTACGAGAAGATCATCCTGTGCGGCACCGTGCCGGCGCTGGCCTGGCTGGGCTGGCTGTGGCGTCCGCTGCGCGGCCTGATGGTGGCCTGTGCCATCGCGGCCGGCGTGGCGCTGATGCTCTACGGCAACGACCTGGCGCGCGCCGAGCAGGTGTTCTTCCTGAAGTACCTGTTCTCGTCGCAATCCGCCATCCTGTGGATGAGCGCGTTGTTCGCGCTGGCCATGGCCTGCTACTGGATCGGCTTCTTCAGCCCCACGGCCGCCTGGTTGGGCACGGCGCTGACCTGGGGCGCGGTGTTCGCCGGCACCACCGGCATGCTGGTGCGCTGGCGCGAAGGCCACCTGATGGGCCCGGACCTGGGCCACATCCCGGTCAGCAACCTGTATGAAGTGTTCGTGCTGTTCGCGCTGATCACGGCGCTGTTCTACCTGTACTACGAACGCAAGTACGCCACCCGTGCGCTGGGTGGCTTCGTGCTGCTGGTGGTGACCTCGGCGGTGGTGTTCCTGCTGTGGTATTCGTTCACCCGCGATGCCGGGCAGATCCAGCCCTTGGTGCCGGCGCTCAAGAGCTGGTGGATGAAGCTGCACGTGCCGGCCAACTTCATCGGCTACGGCACCTTCTCGCTGGCGGCCATGGTGGGCTTCGCCTACCTGGTCAAGCAGCATGGCCAGACCTCGTCCTGGCTCAAGCTGGCGCCGCTGTTCGTGCTGGGCGTGCTGCTGTGCGCCGAACCCATGGTGTTCCGCTCGGAAGGCCTGTCGGCCACCTGGATGCTGTATTTCGGCATCGGCGCGGTGATCGTCGGCGCCATCCTGCTGGGCCGGCGCCGCATCGCCGCCGCGCTGCCGTCGCTGGAGGTGCTGGACGACATCATGTATCGCGCCATCGCCATCGGCTTCGCCTTCTTCACGGTCGCCACCATCCTGGGCGCGCTGTGGGCGGCCGACGCCTGGGGCGCCTACTGGCAGTGGGATCCGAAGGAAACCTGGGCGCTGATCGTCTGGCTCAACTACGCGGCCTGGCTGCACATGCGCCTGATCAAGGGCCTGCGCGGCACCATGGCGGCGTACTGGGCGCTGACCGGCCTGCTGATCACCGGCTTCGCCTTCCTGGGCGTGAACATGTACCTGTCGGGCCTGCATTCCTACGGCCAGCTCTGATCGGCCGGGATCGCGCTCCAGCAAAAAGCCCCCATGCGGGGGCTTTTTGTTGCCTGCCGCGCCCGGCAGCCCAGGCGCATGCGGTCCTTGCGCGTCAGGGCAGCGCAGGCGCGGGCGGGATGATCGGCTGCTGTTGTCTCTGCTGCTTGGCGGTCGACGGCGGCTTGCCATCGGGCGTCGGCATGTATAAAGGACCCTTGTAACCGCAGGCCGCGACCAGGCCGGTCGCCACGAGCGTGGCTACAATGCGAAGAGCCATGCGGCTAGATGCCAATTGGGACACTGGGAACTCCGTAATTCTTGCAGGCTCGATTATGACCGAAACCGAATTTCTTGCGTTGATCGACCAGGTGCTGAACAGCATCGAAAGCCAGGCCGATGACTGGGCGGCTTCGCTCGACGTCGATGTCGAAACCAGCCGCAGCGGCAATGTGCTGACGATGGTATTCGAAGACAACACCCACGTGGTGGTGAACAGCCAGGCCGCGATGCAGGAGCTGTGGGTCGCGGCGCGCAGCGGCGGCTTCCATTATCGCTTCGACGGACAGCACTGGAATGACACGCGGGGCGGTCCGCAGCTGCCGGACGCGCTGTCGCAGATCTGTTCGGCCGCCGCCGGCGTGCCGGTGACGATCCGCCTGTAGCCGTTCCCGCGGGGCATCGCGCCGTCCGCCGCGCGGGCGCCTCTCGAGGCCCTTGCCCGACCGGACGCGAACGCCCGTCGGGCGGCGGTCCGGCCATGAAAAAGCCGGCTCTGTCAGAGCCGGCTTTTTCACGTTCAGAACGGTATCTTCTGCGACCAGGGGGCGGAGCCCTGGGCGCCGACGCCCGGCGCCACCTTGATGCTGTTGTCCTCGCCGCCGCCACCCAGGCCGTTGAGGAACTCGCCCAGCGTGTCGGCTTGCGGCAGGCCCAGGCGGGCCACCGCCTGTCCCGGCGGGAATTCCGAGAAATAGTATTCGCCGTTCTCGACGATGATACCGTCCGGGCGGGGGCGCGGCTTTTCCTCGGGCACGCCCTTGAGCGCGGTCTGCATGTAGTCCACCCAGATCGGCATGGCGACGCCGCCGCCGGTCTCGCGCGAGCCCAGCGACTTGGGCTGGTCGAAGCCCAGCCACGAGGTCGCGACCAGCGAGGGCGTGTAGCCCGAGAACCAGGCGTCCACCGATTCGTTGGTGGTGCCGGTCTTGCCGGCGATGTCGTTGCGCTTGAGCAGCACGCGCGCGCGGGCGGCGGTGCCGTAGGTGGCCACGCCGCGCAGGATGTCGTCCATGATCCAGGCGGTGCGCGGATCGATGGCGCGGGCCGCTGCGTCGCCGGCCACGACCGGCTTGGACTGCATGATGACCTTGCCGTTGCTGTCGGTCACGCGGTCGATCAGGTAGGGCGTGATGCGGTAGCCGCCATTGGCGAAGACTGCGTAGGCGCCGGCCACCTGCAGCGGCGTGACCGAGCCCGCGCCCAGCGCCAGCGGCAGCACCGCGGGCTGGCGGGCCTTGTCGAAGCCGAAGCGGGTCAGGTAGTCCTGGCCGTACTGCGGGCCGATGGCCTGCAGGATGCGGATCGACACCATGTTCTTGGACTTGTACAGGCCCTGGCGCAGTGTCAGCATGGGCTCGTACTGGTTGCCGTAGTTCTTGGGCGTCCAGGCCTTGGAGCCGGTCTGGGCCGCCGACAGCTCGAACGGCAGGTCGGAGATCTGCGTGGCCGGCGTCAGGCCGCGTTCCAGCGAGGCGGCGTAGATGAAGGGCTTGATGTTCGAGCCCGGCTGGCGCCAGGCCTGGGTCACGCGGTTGAAGTTGCCGCGATAGAAGTCGAAGCCGCCCACCATGGCGCGGATGGCGCCGTCTTGCGGCGACAGGGCGACGAAGGCCGCCTGCACGGCCGGCAGGTTGATGATTTCCCAGTTGTCGCCGAACTTGCGGATGTAGACCACCGAGCCGCGCTTGATGCGCTGTTCGGGCTTGGCCTTGTCGTTCAGCGCGCGCGCCACCACGCCCAGCACCTTCTTGTCGGTGATGGTGATGATCTCGCGCGAGCTGCGCGCCAGCTTCACTTCGGTGGGGCTGGCCGACAGCACCAGCGCGGTCAGCAGGTCGCCGCTGTCGCTGAACTTGTCGAACACGCCGTCCAGGAAGTCGTCCAGCGCCTGCGGGTTGCTCTCGGTGCCGGCGGGCAGGTCGAGCTGCTCTTCCGGGCCGGGGTAGGGCGCGCGGCGGGTGTATTCCAGCACGCCCTCGCGCACGGCGCGGTAGGCGGCTTCCTGGTCCTTGGACTGCACCGTGGTGTAGATGTTCAGGCCGCGCGAATAGACGTTGTCCTGGTACACGTTGAACAGCAGCTGGCGCGCCAGCTCGGCCACGTATTCGCCGTGGATGGCGTAGCCGCCGGCGGGCGTGCCCTCGGCCGACTTCATCACGATGGGCTGGGCCATCGCCTGCTTGTACTCGGCCTCGGTCAGGTAGCCCAGCGACTGCATGCGGCCCAGCACGTAGCGCTGGCGCAGCTCGGCGCGGGGGCGGTTGGCGATCGGGTTGAAGCGCGACGGGGCCTTGGGGATGCCGGCCAGCATGGCGGCCTCGGCCGGCGTGATGTCCGACAGCTGCTTGCCGAAATAGGTGCGCGACGCGGCGGCGAAGCCGTAGGCGCGGTGGCCCAGGTAGATCTGGTTCATGTACAGCTCAAGGATCTGGTCCTTGGTGAGCTGGGACTCGATCTTGAATGTGAGCAGCAGCTCGTAGAATTTGCGCGAGTAGGTCTTTTCCGACGACAGGTAGAAGTTGCGCGCCACCTGCATGGTGATCGTGCTGGCGCCCTGCGTCTTGGACATGTTGACGAGGTTGGTCAGGCCGGCGCGCACCACGCCCACCCAGTCGATGCCGCCGTGCTGGTAGAAGCGGTCGTCCTCGGCCGCCAGCACCGCGGACTTCATCACGTCCGGGATTTCGTTGAAGCGCAGCACGTTGCGGCGCTCTTCGCCGAACTCGCCGATCAGCACCCGGTCGGCCGTGTAGACGCGCAGCGGCACCCGCGGACGGTAGTCCGTCATGGCGTTCAGGTCGGGCAGGTTGGGCCAGGCCAGCGCCAGCGCCATGCCGGCCAGCAGCACGCCGCACAGGAACAGGCCCGCGCAGAAAATGCCCGCCTTGACGAAAAATCGCAGGAACGGCGAACCGCCTTTGGCGGGCTTGTCTTTCTTGGAGGAATTCTGGGGCTTGCTCATCGCGGCGATTTTACGGGTATCTCAGGTCCCGCCTGGGAGCGGGAAGCCGGTTTCTGTAACAATATCGTTCAGTGTGGCACGCGGGCAACTGGCGGCAATGTGATAATTGCCGTCATGAACGTATCCGCAAGCTCATGTCCGGAGGCTGACCCGGACCTGGCGCCCTCCGGCGAGGCGCCCGAACTCCAGCCCTGCGCCGCCGAATGCGCCGGCAAGACCGTGACCCTGCCGCATGACCTGCCCGTGTTCCTGGTGGGCATGATGGGGGCGGGCAAGACAACCATAGGCCGCAGCCTGGCGCGCGCCCTGGGGCGCGACTTCGTCGATCTGGATCATGAGCTGGAGGCGCGTTGCGGCGTGCGTGTGCCGGTAATCTTCGAAATCGAGGGTGAGGCCGGTTTCCGTCGCCGGGAATCCGCCGCACTGGAAGAGTGTACCCAACGGCGCAACATTATTCTCGCCACCGGCGGCGGGGCCATCCTGGCGCCGGAAAACCGCCAGCGGCTGCACGAGCGCGGCATCGTCGTCTATCTGAGGGCCAGCGTGGATGAATTGTTCCGCCGCACCTGCCGCGACCGCAACCGCCCGCTGCTGGCTACGGCCGATCCCAAGGGCACGCTGCGCGACCTGATGACCCGCCGCGAGCCCTACTACCGCGAAGTCGCCGACCTGGTGGTCGAGACCGGTTCCACGCCCATCCAGACCCTGGTCAAGGGTCTGCTGCCGCAATTGCAAGCTTTCGAGAAGCGCACATGAATGTAGTCGAGGTCGACACTCCCGGGGGCAGCTACCCCATCCATATCGGCCCCGGCCGCCTGGACCGCCTGGACCAGTGCATCCCGGCCGACGCCACCGCCATCGCCGTGGTCACCAATCCGACCGTGGCGGCGCTGTACGGCGAGCGCGCCGAGGCGGCGCTGGCGCGCACCGGCAAGCGCGTGCTGCGCATCGAGCTGCCCGACGGCGAGTCCTACAAGGACTGGCAGTCGCTCAACCTGATCTTCGATGCGCTGCTGTCGCAGCGGCTGGACCGGCGCTGCGTGCTGGTGGCGCTGGGCGGCGGGGTGATCGGCGACATGACCGGCTTCGCGGCCGCCGTCTACATGCGCGGCGTGCGCTTCCTGCAGGTGCCGACCACGCTGCTGGCGCAGGTCGATTCCTCGGTGGGCGGCAAGACCGCGGTCAACCACCCGCTGGGCAAGAACATGATCGGCGCGTTCTACCAGCCGGTGGCGGTCGAGATCGATACCGACGTGCTGAACACGTTGCCGGCGCGCGAAGTGTCGGCCGGGCTGGCCGAGGTGATCAAGTACGGCCTGATCCTGGACCCGGACTTCTGGGCCTGGTGCGAACAGAACGCGCCCAAGCTGCGCGCGCTGGATCCGGACGCCGTGACCTACGCCATCCGCCGCTCCTGCGAGCTGAAGGCGCAGGTGGTGGGCAAGGACGAACGCGAGTCCGGCCTGCGCGCCATCCTGAACCTGGGCCACACCTTCGGCCATGCCATCGAGGCGGGCCTGGGCTATGGCGCCTGGCTGCACGGCGAGGCCGTGGGCTGCGGCATGGTGCAGGCGGCCGAGCTGTCGGCCGACGTGGCGGGCTTTGCGCGCGCCGACGTCGCGCGCGTGCGCGCGCTGGTCGAGGGCATCGGCTGCCCGGTCACCGCGCCCGACCTGGGCGCCGACCGCTGGCTGGACCTGATGCAGGTCGACAAGAAGACCGAGGGCGGCTCGATCCGCTACGTGCTCATGACCCGCATCGGCAAGGCCGTGACCCGCGCGGCGCCCGACGAGGCGGTGCGCGCCGTATTGGCCCGGACCACCGGCTAGATCGACAACCGTGACAGGAGACGGTGCAGTGCAGATGAACGAATTGGCTTCCTATGCATCCGACCCGTCCCGATCGCGCGGCCGGACCCATGCCGAGCCTCCGCCGGAAAATCGGACCGAGTTCCAGCGCGATCGCGACCGCATCGTGCATTCCGGCGCGTTCCGGCGGCTGGAATACAAGACCCAGGTCTTCGTCAACCACGAAGGCGACCTGTTCCGCACCCGCCTGACCCACAGCCTGGAAGTGGCGCAGATCGCGCGCACGCTGGCGCGCAGCCTGGCCCTGTCGGAAGACCTGACCGAGGCCATCTCGCTGGCCCATGACCTGGGCCATACGCCGTTCGGCCACGCCGGCCAGGACGAACTCAACGCCTGCATGCGCGAGCTGGCGCCCGAGGCCGGCGGCTTCGAGCACAACCTGCAGAGCCTGCGCGTGGTGGACGAGCTGGAAGAGCGCTACGCCGATTTCAACGGCCTGAACCTGTGCTTCGAGACGCGCGAAGGCATCCTCAAGCACTGCTCGGCGGCGCACGCGCGCCAGCTGGGCGCGGTGGGCGTGCGCTTCCTGGAGCGCACCCAGCCCTCGTTGGAGGCGCAGCTGGCCAACCTGGCCGACGAGATCGCCTACAACAACCACGACATCGACGACGGCCTGCGGTCGGGCCTGATCACGGTCGAGCAGATGCAGGACGTGGCCATCTTCGGCCGCCATCACGCCGAGGTGCTGGCGCGCTATCCCGATCTGCCGTCGCGCCGCGCCGTGTCGGAAACCATCCGTCGCATGATCAACACGCTGATCACCGACCTGACCCGCACCTCGCTGGCGCGCATCGCCGAGCATGCGCCGGCCAGCGCCGACGACGTGCGGCGCGCGCCGCCGCTGGCCGGCTTTTCGGACGAGATCCGGCGCGAGGCCGACGAGCTGAAGAAATTCCTGTTCGACAACCTGTACCGCCACTACCGCGTGCTGCGCATGACCGCCAAGGCGCGCCGCATCGTGCGCGAACTGTTCGCGGCCTTCCTGGACGACCCGCGCCTGCTGCCGCCCGACTATCGCCGGCCGGCCTTCAACGAACAGGCGCGCGCCATCGCCGATTACATCGCCGGCATGACCGACCGCTACGCCATCCGCGAACACAAGCGCCTGTTCGAGATGGCGTAGACACGGATCGGTCTCGGTCCCCATGGCGCGATTGCGCCGCATGCGACAGGTATCACCCCATCGGGATGCCATGGAGCCGGCTTTGCCGGTCCATAGGCATGCCCCCTTGAGGGGGAAGCGCGTTAGCGCTTCGGGGGTGGGCCTACCCCTCCAGGAAGCGCTGCGTCAGCAGCACCCAGTACGCCGCGCCCACCGGCAGGCTGTGGTCGTTGAAGTCGTAGCCGGGGTTGTGCACCATGCAGGCGCCGTGGCCGCTGTTGAAGCCGTCCGGCGAGCCATCGCCGTTGCCGACCAGCAGGTACGAGCCGGGCACTTCTTCCAGCATGAAGGCGAAGTCCTCGCTGCCGGTCAGCGGCCGCGTCTGCGGCACGACCTTGTCCGCGCCCACCAGTTCCAGCGCCACCTGGCGCGCGAAATCGGTTTCGGCGACGGTGTTGACCAGCACCGGATAGCCGCGCTTGTAGTCGATGGTGGCGCGCACCTGGTAGCTGGCGGCCTGGTTGTGGACCAGCTCGGTGATGCGGTCTTCCAGCAGGTTGCGCACGTCGCGGTCCAGCGCGCGCACGCTGAGCTTGAGCGTCGCTGTCTGCGGAATGACGTTGTTGGCCTTGCCGGCGTTGAAGGCGCCCACCGTGATCACCGACATGTGCAGCGGATCGACGTTGCGGGCCACGATGCTCTGCAGGCCCATGACGATGGCCGCGCCGGCGACCACCGGATCGGCGGCGCAATGCGGCATCGCGCCGTGCCCGCCCACGCCTTCCAGCGTGATGGTGACGTTGTCCGAGGACGCCATGGCCGCGCCGTCGCGCAGTAGCAGGTGGCCTTGCGGATGGCCGGGCATGTTGTGCATGGCGAAGATGGCGTCGCACGGATACTTGCTGAACAGCCCGTCCTCCATCATGCGCTTGGCGCCGCCCAGGCCTTCCTCGGCCGGTTGGAAGATCAGGTTCAGCGTGCCGTCGAACTCGCCATGCTTGGCCAGGTGATGCGCCGCCGCCAGCAGCATGGCGGTGTGGCCGTCGTGGCCACAGGCGTGCATGATGCCTTCGTTGCAGCTGGCGTGTTCCAGGCCGGTGGCTTCCTGGATCGGCAGCGCGTCCATGTCGGCGCGCAGGCCCAGGCGCTTGCTGCCCTTGCCGCGGCGCAGCTGGCCGACCACGCCGGTGCCGCCCAGGCCGCGCTCGACTTCATAGCCCCATTGCGTCAGGCATTGCGCCACCAGGTCGCTGGTGCGGAATTCCTGGTAGCCCAGCTCGGGATGACGGTGGATGTCGCGGCGCAGCGCGACGAATGCGTCGGCGCCCTGGGTAACGGTTTCAAGAATCGGATGCATGTCGGGGTTGTCTCCGTTTGAGTGTGTGGCGCGCGGGGCGGTCAGGGCGCGTCGGCCAGTTTCACATGGCTGGAAATTTCGCGGAAGCGCACGGTCTCGGCCTGGTACATGGCGTCGGCCTCGGCCGGGGTCATGGGCGCCGACACCTCGATGTTCTGCGTCTCCAGGCCGCGCTTGACCTCGGCGTCCTGCATCGCGGCGTTGAGCGCGGCGTGCAGCCGCGCCACCACGTCCGCCGGGGTATCGCGCTTGACGAAGTAGCCGGTCCAGGTGGTGAAGTTGAAGCCCTTGAGCAGCTCGCCCTCGTTGACCGAGGGCACGGCCGCCAGCGCGGGCAGGGCGCTGCGGCGCGGGCTGAGCGTGCCCAGCAGCTTGACGCGGCCCTGCTCGGCCAGCGCCACGTGCTGCTGCGCCAGCGGCAGGATGGCGAAATCGACCTGGCCGCCGCCCATGTCCTGCATCAGCGGCGCGCCGCCCTTGTAGGGCACGTGCATCATTTCCGCGCCGATGGTGCGCGCCATGTGTTCGCCCAGCACGTGATACAGCGAGCCCACGCCCACGCTGCCGAAGCTGAGCGGCTGCGTGGCCGCGCGCGATCGCGCCAGCTTGACGAGTTCATCGGCGTTGTTGGCCGGCAGGTCCTTGCGCGCCACGATCACCAGCGGCGCCAGGCCGATCATCTGCACCAGCTGGAAGTCCTCGCTCTTGAGCTTGACGCTGGCGTTGGCGAGGGGCGCCAGGATCAGTTCGTTGGGCGAGCCCTGGAACAGGTAGTAGCCGTCGGCGCGGGCCGACAGCACTTTCTGCGCGCCCAGCGCGCCGCTGACGCCGCCCAGGTTTTCCACCAGCACCGGCTGGCCCAGCTGCTTGGACGTGGGCGCCGCCACGACGCGGGCGATGGCGTCCGATGCGCCGCCGGCGGGGTAGGGGACCATCATCATGACGGGGCGGCTGGGGTAGTCCGCCGCGCTCGCGCCCTGGCTCATCAGCGTCGCGCCGAGCGCCAGCATACAGCCGGCCAGGCGCAGGCATCCGGATAGCGTGCCCATACTTGTTTCCCTTGAAGTGTTATGAGTATCCGGAATCCTAGGGACAGTGCTCGCTAGTTGTCTAACGACTTGTTATTCTGGGATGTAGAAAAAAAACTCATACTTGGACATGAACCTCAAGCAGCTGGAGCACCTGTTGGCCGTGGCCGAGGCCGGTTCGTTCAGCCGCGCGGCCGAGCGTCTGCACCTCACGCAGTCGGCGCTGAGCCGCAGCATTCGCCTGCTGGAGGAAGACCTGGGCACGCGGCTGCTGGACCGCATGGGCAAGCGCACCGAGCTGACGCCGCTGGGCCTGACCGTGGCCAGCCGCGCGCGCCGCATCCTGTTCGAATCGGCCGAGCTGCGCCGCAGCACCGACCTGTTGACGCAGGGCGGGCAGGGCACCATCAGCATCGCGCTGGGCTCGGGGCCGGGCGTGCTGCTGCTGACGCCGCTGCTGGTGCACGTGGCGCAGCAGCACCCGCAGCTGCGCATCGAGGTAATGCGCGGGTCGCAGGAAGCGCACCTGGGCATGCTGCGCACGCGCAGGCTGGATGCGCTGGTGGTGGACATCCGCGGCATCGCGCCGTCGGCGGACCTGCGCATCGAGCCGGTGTCGCAGATGCGCGCGGGCTTCATCTGCCGCAGCGGCCATCCGCTGGCGGGACTGCACAGGCCGCCGCGTTTCGCCGAGGTGGCCACGTACCCGCTGGCGTCCACCTTCCTGCCGGCGGATACCGCGCGGATCCTCATCGACCGCTACGGCATCGGCGCCGATCCCACGACCGCCGTGCGCCTGCGTTGCGAGGAGATCGGCAGCCTGCTGGAAACGGTGCGCGCCTCGGACGCGGTGTTCCTGGGCATCGTGGCGGCGGCGCGCGAGGGCATCCTGTCGGGGGAGCTGATCGAGCTGATGCTGGATCCGCCGCTGGACAGCCATGCGCAGTTCGCGCTGGTGACGCTGGCCGGCCGCACCGAGGCGCCGGCGATGGGACTGCTGCGCGCCTTCGTGAGCGATCGCCTGCGCGATTGAGCGCGCGCCGGTTTGGTGCGGACCGGCTGCGCGCCGCTTCGCGGCCAGGCGTTTCAGCGCGCCTTGGTTGCGGTCACGCGGCCGCTTCGGCCTGCGAGTCGCGGATCCATTCCTGCATGGCCGGGTGCGCCAGCACGGCATCCATGTAGGCGCGCGCGTCGCCGGTGACGCTGACGCCATAGGTGGTGAAGCGCGACACCACCGGCGCGTAGAACGCGTCGGCGATGGAGAAGGCGCCGAACAGGAAGGGACCGCCCTGGCCGAACTGCGCGCGCGCGTCCTGCCAGAGGTCCAGAATCCGGGAGATGTCCTGCCGGACGGCGTCGGAGAATTCGGCGGCGGGCAGGCGCGCCGCCACATTCAGCGGCATGGCCTGGCGCAGCGCGGCGAAGCCGCTGTGCATCTGCGCCGCCAGCGAACGCGCGCGGGCTCGCGCCTGGGGTTGCGCCGGCCACAGGCCAGCCTCGGGATGGCGGTCGGCCAGGTATTCGCAGATGGCCAGCGAATCCCAGATCGCGAATTCGTCAGCCAGCAGCACCGGCACCAGCCCGGCGGGCGAGACTTCGCCCACGCCGCGGGCGAACGCCTCGGTGTTGAACGCCAGCTTCTGCTCGGTGAAGGCAATGCCCGCCGCGCGCAGCGCCAGCCAGGGGCGCATGGACCAGGAAGAGAGATTCTTGTTGCCGATGATCAGGGTGTACATGTGTCGCGTGCTATGTGGGTGAAAAATCAGCCGGCCGTGCGGCGCAGCACCTTGCCCAGGTAGTGGCCGGTATGGCTGGCCTCGGTGGCCGCCACGGTTTCAGGCGTGCCTTGCGCGACCACGCGCCCGCCGCCGTCGCCGCCTTCCGGGCCCATGTCGACCAGCCAGTCGGCCGTCTTGATCACGTCCAGGTTGTGTTCGATGATGAGCACGGTGTTGCCGCTGTCCACCAGCTGGTTCAGCACCTGCAGCAGCAGTTCGATGTCGCGGAAGTGCAGGCCGGTGGTGGGTTCGTCCAGGATATACAGCGTGCGCCCGGTGCTGCGGCGCGACAGCTCCAGCGACAGCTTGACGCGCTGCGCCTCGCCGCCGGACAGCGTGGTGGCGCTCTGGCCCAGCCGGATGTAGGACAGGCCCACGTCGATCAGCGTGTGCAGCTTGCGCGCGATGGCCGGCACCGACTCGAAGTATTCCAGCGCCTGTTCCACCGTCAGGTCCAGCACCTCGCTGATGTTGCGGCCGCGGTAGCGGATCTCCAGCGTTTCGCGGTTGTAGCGCTTGCCGTGGCAGACATCGCAGGGCACGTACATGTCGGGCAGGAAGTGCATTTCCACCTTGACCACGCCGTCGCCCTGGCAGGCCTCGCAGCGTCCGCCCTTGACGTTGAAGCTGAAGCGGCCCGGATCGTAGCCGCGCGTGCGCGCTTCCGGCACGCCGGCGAACAGTTCGCGGATCGGCGTGAACAGGCCCGTGTAGGTGGCCGGGTTGCTGCGCGGCGTGCGGCCGATGGGGCTCTGGTCGACGCTGATGATCTTGTCGAAATGCTCCAGGCCCTGCATGGCCGCGTAGGGCGCGGGTTCGCTCTGCGCGTGGTGCAGCTGGCGCGACACGGCCACGGCCAGCGTGTCGTTGACCAGCGTGGACTTGCCTGAGCCGGACACGCCGGTCACGCAGACCAGCCGGCCGGCGGGGATGCGCAGGTCCACGTTCTTCAGGTTGTTGCCGGTGGCGCCGGTGAGCGTCAGCCAGGGCAGCTCGTCGTTGACCGGCCGGCGCTGCGGAATGGCGATGGCGCGCGCGCCGCTCAGGTACTGGCCGGTGAGCGAGGCGGGGTCGCGCTGCACGGTTTCGGGATCGCCCTGCGCCACCACCTGGCCGCCGTGTTCGCCGGCGCCGGGGCCCATGTCCACGACCCAGTCGGCCATGCGGATCATGTCCTCGTCGTGCTCGACCACGATCACGCTGTTGCCCAGATCGCGCAGGTGCTGCAGCGTGCCGATCAGGCGGTCGTTGTCGCGCTGGTGCAGGCCGATGGACGGCTCGTCCAGCACGTACATGACGCCGGTCAGGCCCGAGCCGATCTGGCTGGCCAGCCGGATGCGCTGGGCCTCGCCGCCGGAAATCGTGTCGGCGCTGCGGTCCAGCGACAGGTAGTTCAGGCCCACGTTGTTCAGGAAGCTCAGCCGTGCCTCGATTTCGCGCACGATGCGCTGCGCGATCTCCTGCTTGGCGCCGGCCAGGCTCAGGTCGCGGAACCAGGCCAGGCAGGCCGACAGCGGCATGGCCTCGACTTCGTAGATGGCCTGGCCTTGGCGTTCGCCGCCGCGCGGGTCCTGGCCGATCAGCACGTTGCGGGCCTCGGGCCGCAGGCGCGAGCCGCCGCAATCGGGGCAGGTCTTGATGTTGCGGTACTTGCCCAGCTCTTCGCGCACGGTGGCCGAATCGGTCTCGCGCCAGCGGCGCTCCAGGTTCGGGATCACGCCTTCGAAGGTGTGGCGCTTGACCGTGCTGCGGCCCTTTTCGTTCAGATAGACGAAGGAGATCTCTTCGTCGCCCGAACCGTACAGCACCTTATGGCGCACGTCCTCGGGCAGTTCCTCGAACGGCGCTTCGATCTCGAATTCATAGTGCGCGGCCAGGCTGGTGAGCAGCGAGTGAGTGAAGGCGTTGCGGCGGTCCCAGCCTCGGATCGCGCCGGCGGCCAGGCTCAGCTCGGGGAAGGCGACCACGCGCTTGGGGTCGAAGAATCCGACCTGTCCGATGCCGTCGCAGCTGGGGCAGGCGCCCATCGGGTTGTTGAAGCTGAACAGCCGCGGCTCCAGTTCCGGCAGGCTGTGGCTGCAGACCGGGCAGGCGTAGCGGCTGGAGAAGACCTGTTCGCGGCTGCTGTCCATGTCCAGCGCCAGCGCGCGGCCCTCGGCCAGCTGCAGCGCGGTCTCGAAGCTCTCGGCCAGGCGCTGCTTGCTCTCGGGCTTGATGCGCAGGCGGTCGATCACCACGTCGATGTCGTGCTTCTCGGATTTCTTCAGCGGCGCCATGCCGTCGATTTCCAGCAGCTGGCCGTCCACCCGCAGGCGCACATAGCCCTGCGCCTGCAGGCTGGCGCATTCGTCCTCGAAGCTGCCTTTCTTGCCGCGCGCGATCGGCGCCAGCACGGCCAGCCGGGTGTCGGCCGGCCAGGCCATCACGGCGTCCACCATCTGGCTCACGCTCTGCGCCTGCAGCGGCAGGCCATGGTCCGGGCAATACGGCGTGCCGACGCGCGCGTACAGCAGGCGCAGGTAGTCGTGGATCTCGGTGATGGTGCCGACGGTGGAGCGCGGGTTGTGGCCGGCGGCCTTCTGCTCGATCGAGATGGCCGGCGACAGGCCCTCGATCAGGTCCACGTCCGGCTTGTCCATCAGTTGCAGGAACTGCCGCGCGTAGGCCGACAGGCTCTCGACATAGCGGCGCTGGCCTTCGGCGTACAGCGTGTCGAAGGCGAGCGAGGACTTGCCCGAGCCGGACAGGCCGGTCACCACCACCAGCTTGTGGCGCGGCAGGTCCAGCGAGACGTTCTTGAGGTTGTGGGTGCGCGCACCCCGTATGCGTATCGTCGAGTCCATCGATTGCGTCCGTCGTCGTGGCATCGCAGGCCAACTTGGTACTATAGCGCGCCGAGTAGTCCCGCGTTCAAGGTTGGTCCGCCAGGTTTGCCGAGGGGCCGCTCCGAGGCCATTACCGTCCAATAATCCGCATGCCGGCAGAAACCAAACTGAAATTGACCCCTTCCGAGCGCCGCGCCAGCGTGGCGCTGGCGGGATTGTTCGCGGCGCGCATGCTGGGGCTGTTCCTGTTGCTGCCGGTCTTCGCGGTGGCGGCGCGCGGCCTGCCCGGCGGCGACGATCCGGCCCGCGTGGGCCTGGCGCTGGGCATGTACGGCCTGACCCAGGCCTTCATGCAGATTCCCTTCGGGCTGGCATCCGACCGCTGGGGCCGCCGGCCCGTGGTGATCGCCGGCCTTTTGCTGTTCGTGGCCGGCAGCGTGGTCTGCGCCCAGGCGTCGGACGTGTTCTGGATCACCATCGGCCGCGCCATCCAGGGCGCGGGCGCCATTTCCGCCGCCGTCACCGCCTGGCTGGCCGATGCCACCCGCGACGAGGTGCGCACCCGCGCCATGGCCATGGTCGGCGGCTCGATCGGCCTGTCCTTCGCCGCCTCGCTGGTGCTGTCGCCCGTGCTGGTGGGCTGGTGGGGGCTGTCCGGCCTGTTCTGGACCATCGCCTGTCTGGGCGTGGTGTGCCTGGCCGTGGCGCGCTGGGTCGTGCCGGTGGTGCCGCGCACCCAGGCCCGCGCCATGCAGGCGGCCCGGCCGCGCGAGGTGCTGCTGCATCCCGACCTGTTGCGGCTGAACTTCGGCGTATTCGTGCTGCATCTGGTGCAGGTGGCGCTGTTCGTGGTCGCGCCGGCGCTGCTGGCCAAGGTCGGCGGGCTGGACGCGCGCGAACTGTGGAAGGTCTATCTGCCGGTCATCCTGGTGTCCTTCGTGCTGATGGTGCCGGTCGTGTTCGTGGCCGAAAAGCGCCGCGCCCATCGCGGCGCCCTTCGGGCGGCCGTGGCCGGACTGGCGCTGGTGTGCGCGCTGCTGCCGATGGCCAGCCAGGGCTTCTATGGCTTCGCCATCGCCCTGACGGGTTTTTTCGTGGTGTTCAACGTGCTCGAAGCCTTGCAGCCGTCGCTGGTGTCGCGGGTGGCGCCGGCGGCCTACAAGGGCCTGGCGCTGGGCTTCTACAACACGGCCCAGGCCGCCGGCCTGTTCACCGGCGGCGCGCTGGGCGGCTGGCTGGCTTCGCACTCGGGCACCAACGCGGTCTTCATCGCGGCGGCGGCGCTGGCGCTGCTCTGGCTGGCCGTTACCTGGGCGCTGCGGCCGCTGGCCTAGCGTTCGGGGCGGCGGATACGCCAGAAAGTCGCGGAACGCGCCGCCATCAGGCGCGAACATCCGGCAAATCGGCGGACCGCAGAGATAGATTTGTCACGAATGGCGTTGGCGCGGCAGGCGCTTTTCGTCGATAATAGCGGGATCAATTTACGGTTTCATACTGTGCCGCCGGTCATCATCATGGTGACCGGCGTGTTTCATGAAGCCGGTCTTCAACATCGTTTTTTTATGTTGTTGCCGGCGCGCTCGCGGCAACGCGTGGGCGCAAGGCCAACAACAGAGGGACATCGGCATGGCATCGGTCAACAAAGTCATACTCGTCGGCAACCTGGGTCGCGACCCGGAAGTCCGCTACAGCCCGGACGGGGCGGCAATCTGCAACGTGTCCATCGCCACCACCTCCCAATGGAAGGACAAGGCCTCCGGCGAACGCCGCGAGGAAACCGAGTGGCACCGCGTGGTCATGTACAACCGCCTGGCTGAAATCGCCGGCGAATACCTGAAGAAGGGCCGTTCGGTCTACATCGAGGGTCGCCTGAAGACCCGCAAGTGGCAGGACAAGGACACCGGCGCCGACCGCTACAGCACCGAAATCGTCGCCGACCAGATGCAGATGCTGGGCGGCCGCGAGGGCGGTGAAGGTGGCGGCGGCAGCTACGGCGGCGGTGGCGGCTTCGACGAAGCCCCGCGCCAGCAGCGCGCCGCGCCGGCCCCGCGCCCGGCGCCCCAGCAGCGTCCCGCTCCGCAGGCCGCCCCGGCCAGCAGCGGCGCCAACCTGGCGGACATGGATGACGATATTCCGTTCTGAACGGCATCCGATCGCATCCCCCAAACCCGGCAAGTCGATGACTTGCCGGGTTTTTTATTGCCCCGGCAGGCTGCGCGGACAGCCTGTGCATATCCCTGTGGACAAGGCAGTGGGTAGCCTGTGGAAACGTTGTGTATTAACTGTGTCGCGTGGCCCGTATTTTCTTGCTAAAACGTAATCCCTGGGTTTGGCTCATGTCACCGCAGCCTGCGTAGAGTGTTTCAGATTCGTCGACAAGTCGACGGCCTCCATTCGAGACTCCTGCGCATTCCATGTCTGATCCTCATGTGACTTGCCGTCCTCGCCGCTACGGCAAGGACGGCCTGTGAAGACTTCCGCTACGCCGGCCGCCCGGCGATCCCGGCCCGTCGCTCAGCGCCTGCTGGCCAGCCGCGCCGTGGCCAGGATCCTGCGCAACCTGTACCGCTGGACGCATTCTCGCGCGCTGCGTCATAACCAGGTGCTGTGGCCGCTGTTGCGTATCGAGCGCGATGGCCAGGGCAGGCTGGCGCATTGCGCCATGCGCTGGGGCGTCACGCCCGCCCAGACCGCTTTTTCCAGCATCCGGCGCCCTGCGGGCGATGTCGCCCACCTGATCCTGAGCGGTCCGTCGGTGGCCGATATCGACTATTCCGAACTGGACCTGCCGGCGGTGATGGGCGTGAATGGCTCCATCGCGCTGCGACGCAGCCATCCGCACCTGCGTTTCGGCTACTACGCGATGCTGGACGCCGGCTTCGTGTCGCGCCGCCGCGACCTGGTGGCCGACGTGCTGGCGCAAGACCTGCTGCTGTTCGTCACGCCGGAGGTGCTGCGCTGGATCGCGCAGCTATTTTCTCCAGAGAACATTCGTTGCCGCATCACGGTCTTCGAGGAAGTGCACCAGCGCGCATACCAGCCCCGCGCGCAGCCGGAACAATTGGCGCGGACGCTGCGCGGCGACCTGGACCTGGTGCTGTTCGATGCCCATGCGCCGGTGCATCCGCTGGGCTTCAGCCTGGATCCGGCCCGCGGGCTGTTCGGCGGCGGCACGGTGGCCTATAGCGCCTTGCAACTGCTGGTCTGGCTGGGATTCCGCACGCTCTATCTGCACGGCCTGGACCTGCGCGGCGCGAGCACTTCGCCGCGCTTCTACGAGTCCGCCGATGCGCGCCTGCCGAGCGCGCTGGACAGGCAGTTCGACTCGCACATCGAGCCCGCTTTTCGCGGCGCCAGCCGGTTGCTCGGCTTGCGCGGCCTGCGGATCTACAACCTGTCGCCCGACAGCGCCCTGGATGAGAGCGTGTTTCCCAAGCGCCACTGGACGACGCTGAAGCGGCACGCACTTCCGTCCTGATCCCGCGGCGCGGCGGCAACCCCTGTTCGTTCAAGGCCACTTCATGCGCATTCTCTATACCAATTTTCACCAGGCCGACGGCGGCGGCCATACCACCTACGTGCTGTCGCTGGTGCGGGCGCTGCGGTCCGCGCACGACATTGTGGTTGCCGCGCCGGCCGGCAGCCGCCTGTTTCTGGAAGCCTCGGGCATGCCGGGCGTGCGCGTCGTGCCGATGGAGTTCAAGGGCGGCTTGCTCTCAGCCTGGCCACAGATCCGGCGCATGCGCGCGTTGCTGAAGATCGAGCGCTTCGACCTGGTGCACGTGAACGGCGCGGCCGATCACCGGCTTTGCATGCTGGCGAGCACGGGACTGCGCGGCGGGCGTCCGGCGATCGTCTACACGCAGCACAATTCGCGTTCCGGCCGCAGCCTGGGCGCGGCGTTGCGGGCTCGCCTGGCCACGGATCGCGTGATCTGCGTCAGCGAACATACCCGGCGCGGCCTGACGCGCTCTCCCTACGCGGGCTGTGGCTTGCGCACGGTGAAAAATGGGGTCGACGTGGACTATTTCACGCCGGCCACGCCGGCACAGAAGACGCTCGCCCGCGAACGCTGGCTGCCGCCATCGCAGACAGGCTGCCTGGTGGTCGGCAGCAATGCCGGCACCGCTGCGTACAAGAACTGGCCTGACATGCTGGAAGCCGTGGCCATGTTGCCTGGCGCGCTGCGCAGGCGGATCGTGGTGCTGATCGCGGGCGAGCCGCCGGACGAGGACCAGTTGCGTTGCGTCGAGTCGCTGGGCATGCAGGACCGCGTGATCTTCGTCGGCCTGCTGGGGGATGTGCGCTCGTTCCTGGCGGCGCTGGACCTGGGTTTCGTGTTGTCGTCCCGCCTGGAGACCATTTCCTTCGCTTGCCGCGAAATGATGGCCATGGGCTTGCCCGTGGTGGTGAGCGATGTTGGAGGCCTGCCGGAAAATGTGGAAGACGGCGTGGACGGCTGGGTCGTGCCGGCGTGTGCGCCGGCGGCCGTGTCGGAAGTGCTGCGCGAGGCGCTGCGCGAACCCGAGGCGCTTGAGGTCATGGGCGAGGCCGCGCGCGCCAGGGCGCTTGCCGAGTTCGGATTGCCGCGCTTTGTCGCGCAGACACAGGCGGTGTATCTGGAGGCGCTTGATCTGCCGCAGCCCAGCCGCCTGTGGCCCATCGGATGGTTCGCCTTGGGCGCCGCCACGTTCTGGGTCCAGGACCTGCTCATTTGAGGGCCGGCCTGGTGCGCCGGCAGTGGCGAAATATGTTGTTTCACAATAGCCGCTTGCGTTGTCTATCTACTAGTAGGTAATATTCATCCATCGACGCAGCGGACCAACAAGCCCGCAAGGTCGAATCCAGAAATACAGTGGCAAGCAGCAAATTTTTTTACCCTAAGCATCTATCTATAAGTAGATAGTCAAAAACAGCAAGACCTGATTCCAACCGGAGATCCCTCATGAAGACCCTCGTATCCGCCCTGATCCTGTCCGCTTCCTTCATCGGCGCCGCCCAGGCTGGCGAACTGGACTACCCGCCCGCGCTGGACACGCACAGCAGCGTGACGCGCGCCCAGGTCCAGCAAGAACTGGCCGCGGCCCGCGCCAACGGCGAGCTGGTGTCGGGAGAAGAAGGCTACGCCGTCGCCACGTTCGTCCAGACCGGCGACAAGACCCGCGCCCAGGTACAGCAAGAGCTGGCTGCCGCCCGTGCGCAAGGCCTGACCGAAAGCGGCGAGCTGGACTACCCGCCCGTCCGCGGCTGATCATTTCTCTTGACACCTATCTATAAATAGATAGTTTCATGCGCCCAATCATGCGCAACCCGTTTACTGGAGATCCCTCATGAAGACCCTTGTTTCCGCCCTGATTCTTTCCGCCACGTTCATGGGTTCGGCCTACGCCGGCGAGCTGGACTATCCGCCCGCCCCGGATACGCAGAGCAGCCTGACCCGTGTCCAGGTCCAGCAGGAGCTGGCCGCGGCCCGCGCCAACGGCGAGCTGGTGTCCGGTGAAGAAGGTTATCCCGCCACCGCCTACGCCCAAGCCGGCAACAAGACCCGCGCCCAGGTGCAGCAAGAGCTGGCTGCCGCCCGCGCGCAAGGCCTGACCGAAAGCGGTGAACTGGATTACCCGCCCGTGCAAGGCTGAGCACCATGCAAGCAAGCGCGAGCCTCGGGGGGCGGGATGGCTATCCCGGCCGGGGCTCGCGGGCGCGCAGTTTTGCAGATCGAACGCGTAGCGTTTACGACGATGACGAACCGATCTATTAGTAGGTAATATTCAGCCATGGATACCCCGACCTCCGCCAAGTCTCCGGCCGCTTCCTCGGCCAATACCCGCGACCAATTGCTGGCCCACGCCGAAAAGCTGATCCGCACGCGCGGCTGCAACGGTTTCAGCTATCGCGACCTGGCCGAGCATGTGGGCGTGAAGACGTCCAGCATCCATTACTACTTTCCTGGCAAGGACGACCTGCTGTACGAAGCGGTCGAGGCATACAGCGCCCGCGCGCTGGCGGCCGTGCGCGCCATCGAACAGTCCCTGCCCGCGCGCGCGCAGCTCGAGGCCTACCTGTCGCTGATGGAGTCGCGTGCCTGTGATTCCGGCGAGTTGTGCCTGGGCGGCATGCTGGCCGCCGAAGTCATGACGCTGCCGGAGCGGGTGCGCGGCGCGCTGCAAGGATTTTTCCGCGCGCATGAGGCCTGGCTGGCGCGCGTGCTGGCCGAGGGCAAGGCACAGGGCACCCTGAAATTCAACGGCACCGCCGAGTCGGCGGGCCGCGCGGTGTTCGCCACCGTGCAGGGCTGCATGCTGGTGTCGCGCCTGTTCCAGCAGCCGCCCGCGTTCTGCGAGGCCATCGGCGCGCTCTACGTGCCGTGCAAGGACTGAGGCGCGGCGCCGCTACCGTTCCGTTCTTCCCTGATCCCGGCCGCGACGCGCATGCTCGCGGCCGTGTTCATTGGCGTCGCCAATCCGGGCGATGGGTGGCCTAGCGCAGGGACTGCAGCACGTCCGTGCTGCCGCGGGTCTGCATGCCCAGTTCGCGCATGCGCTGCAGGAAGGCGGTCTGCCCCGCGTTGAAACCCGGCACCGGGCTCATGCAATCCGTCAGCAGCACGATGCGCGACAGCTTGCCGCCCGGCAGGTGCTGGGCCAGGTCTTCGACCGTGGCCTTGACGCAATGGCTGCCCGCCTCGCCCGCGATCAGCAGCAGTTCGGCGCGGTCCAGCGCATCGAGCAGGCCGCGATTGAGCTGGGTGCGGGGATCGTCCGGGTCCGGCACCTCGGCCATCAGCGCGCTGTAGTGCTCGGTCCAGGGATTGGTGCCCTTGGGCACCTTGCGCACGATGTGCTGGCCCGCGTCTTCCCAGCGGCTGTAGGCCGCGCGCACGTCGGCATGGACGTTGTGGCCCCAGCTGCCGATCTCGCAGTGGATCGGCCACACCATCAGCGTGTAGCGGTTGCGCGCTTCCAGCTCCTGCAGATAGGCCAGCGTGCGTGGCAGGTCGTCGTCGTGGCGGGGCAGGAAATTACCCGCGCGGACCTGGGCGGCGGTGATGGACGTGAAGGGCGCCACCGGCCGGCCGTCGCCGGTGCGCCAGAAGGTCGGGTGCGCGATGTCCAGGCGATGATGCGAATCCAGCGTCACCGTGATGGCCGTGAGCGCGGGCGCGGCGGCATCGATGAAGCGGGCCAGCCGCTGCATGTCGGCGTGCGCGCCGGCCACGGGCAGCGCCGGTTTCACGGGCTGCCCGCTGAGCGGATCGACGGGCAGGTAGGCATCGGGAAGGTCGCAAAAATCATTTTGCGGATCGACGATCAGCAGCTGTACGGAACGGGACATGACGCGGTTCGGAGGGGAAGTTCCTGCAATATAGAACGGGATGCGCGCCATGCGTTAGAACAGCACCAGGTGTTCCGACCGGTCCGGCAACTGGCGCGAGAGCGCGCGCAGCGCACACCAGGCCTGCGCCAGCACCGCGAGGACGACGATGACGACAAGAATCCACATGGCTCTATCCTTCTTAAATTCGCACGATCGTGCGAAATTGATTGCAAGAAACGCCGGCACGGGCCGGCGCGGGTTGGGTCTTACTCGATGTAGCTGAAGCTGCGGTAGGTGGAGATCAATCGTTCATACGCCCTGCGCACCCGCTCGTGGGCCTGCGGATCGCGCAGGAAGCGCGCGTCGTGCATCAGGCCCACCATCAGGCTGTAGATCTCGAACACCAGTTGCTCCGGATCGGTGTCGGGGCGCAGATGGCCGGCTTCCAGCGCCTGGCCGGCGGTACGCACCAGCGCCGAGCGCCACCGTCGGACATTGTTTTCCAGCAGCGGCCGCAACGGCGATTCGCGGTCGTCGTATTCGAAGGCGCCGGCCACGTAGATGCAGCCGGTCAGCGTCTCCACATTGCAGGCGCGGTCTATCCAGTGCCTCACCATCGCGTTCATGCGCGGCAGGCCGCGAGGCTGTTCCAGCGCCGGGGTGAACACGGCGGCGACGAAGCGGCGGTCGTACTCGTCCAGCACGGCTTGCAGCAGCGCTTCGCGCGAACCCACGCGCGAGAACACGCCGCTCTTGCTGATGCCCAGGTGCTTGGCGACTTGTCCCAGCGACAGGCTCTCCAGCCCCTGGGCGGCGGCCAGGTCCAGCGCGGCGTCCACGATGGCCGCGTAGGTGAGTTCGCTTTTTTCCGTTTTGGCAGACATGAGCAGAATTTAGCACGACCGTGCTAAAAGAACATGACTTTAAACGGGGGCGGTTGAAAATCGGCGGCAGGCGCGACGCACCGCGTCGGCAATGCGAAGCGCCCGGCGGGCAGGCAGGACATTGGAGAGGCGTCGGCGATCGGCGCCGGGACTGGTGGCCGAAAAAAAACCGGACAGCTTGCGCCGTCCGGCTTTCTGGCGATACCGCGTCGCTCAGGCCCGCGCGGCCTTGAACTCCTGGCGGTACTTGTGCAGCAGCGGCTCGGTGTAGCCGTTGGGCTGGGTCAGCCCCTCGAAGACCAGCGCGCAGGCCGCCTTGAAGGCCAGCGAGGTATCGAAATGGCCGGCCATCGGACGATACAGCGGATCGCCGGCGTTCTGGCCGTCCACCACCTTGGCCATGCGCTGGAAGGTCTCCATGACCTGCTCGCGCTGCGTCACGCCATGGCGCAGCCAGTTGGCGATGTGCTGGCTGGAGATGCGCAGCGTGGCGCGGTCTTCCATCAGGCCGACGTTGTGGATGTCGGGCACCTTGGAGCAGCCCACGCCCTGGTCGATCCAGCGCACCACATAGCCCAGGATGCCTTGCACGTTGTTGTCCAGTTCCTGCTGGATGTCGGCGGCCGACCACTTGCCGCGGTCGCCGACCGGCACGGTCAGCAGCCCGCCGAGCAGTTCGTCGCGCACGTCGGTCAGGCGGATGCGCTCGAGTTCCTGCTGGACGGCTTGCACGTCGACCTGGTGGTAGTGCAGCGCATGCAGCGTGGCGGCCGTGGGCGAGGGCACCCAGGCGGTATTGGCGCCGGCCTTCGGGTGCGCGATCTTCTGCTCCAGCATGGCGGCCATCAGGTCGGGCATGGCCCACATGCCCTTGCCGATCTGGGCGCGGCCGCGCAGGCCCGTGTCCAGGCCCACCAGCACGTTGTTGCGTTCATAGGCCGCGATCCAGGCGGTGGACTTCATGTCGCCCTTGCGCAGCATCGGGCCGGCTTCCATGCTGGAGTGCATCTCGTCGCCGGTGCGGTCCAGGAAGCCGGTGTTGATGAAGGCCACGCGTGGCGCGGCGGCCGCGATGCAGGCCTTGAGGTTGATGCTGGTGCGGCGTTCCTCGTCCATGATGCCCATCTTGAGCGTGTGGCGCGGCAGGCCCAGCAGGTCTTCGACGCGGTCGAAGATCTCGCTGGCGAAGGCGGCTTCGACGGGGCCGTGCATCTTGGGCTTGACGATGTAGACCGAGCCCGTGCGGGAGTTGAGCTTGTTCTTGCGATCCTGCAGCGCGGTCAGGCTGGTGACCACGGCGTCCAGGATGCCTTCGGGAATCTCGCGGCCTTCGCGGTCCAGCACGGCGGGGTTGGTCATCAGGTGGCCGACGTTGCGCACGAACATCAGCGAGCGGCCGTGCAGCGTCAGCGCCGAGCCGTCCGGCCGCGTGTACTGGCGGTCGGCGTTGAGCTTGCGGGTGAAGGTCTTGCCGCCCTTGCTGACCTGCTCGGTCAGGTCGCCCTTCATCAGGCCGAGCCAGTTGCGGTAGATGTGGACCTTGTCCTCGGCGTCCACCGCCGCGACCGAATCCTCGCAGTCCATGATGGTGGTGAGCGCGGCCTCGAGCAGCACATCCTTGACGCCGGCGGCATCGGTGGCGCCGATGGCGTGGCCGCGGTCGACCTGGATCTCGAAATGCAGGCCGTTGTTCTTGAGCAGGATGGCCGACGGCGCGTCGGCCTGGCCCTGGTAGCCGATGAGCTGCGACGGCGACTTCAGCGTCGTGGCGCCGCCGGCCAGCGTCACGCGCAGCTGGCCCTTGTCGATGGCGTAGCCGGTGGCGTCGGCGTGCGAGCCCTGCGCCAGCGGCGCGGCCGAATCGAGGAAGGCGCGGGCGCGCGCGATCACGGCGCGGCCGCGCTCGGGGTTGTAGCCCTTGCCGTCATCGCCGGGCGTGGCCGGAATGGCGTCGGTGCCGTACAGCGCGTCGTACAGGCTGCCCCAGCGGGCGTTGGCGGCATTGAGCGCGTAGCGCGGATTGGAGACCGGCACCACCAGCTGCGGACCGGCCTGTTGCGAGATCTCGGTATCGACGTTTTCGGTGGTGGCGCGCACCTGGGCGGGTTGCGGCAGCAGGTAGCCGATGCCTTCCAGGAATTTCCGGTAGGCGGCCGGGTCGGCGATGGGGCCGGGGTGCGCGCGGTGCCAGGCGTCCAGCTCGGCCTGCAGGCGGTCGCGTTCGGCCAGCAGGGCGCGGTTCTTCGGCGCCAGGTCATGCACCAGCGCCGAGAAGCCTTGCCAGAAGCTGGCGGCGTCCAGGCCGGTGCCGGGCAGGGCTTCCTGTTCGATGAACTGGTTGAGATTGGCCGCCACTTGCAGGCCGTGATGCTCGATGCGTTGCGTCATGCTGATCTCTGACTGAGGGGTATGGCTGGACGGCGCCGCGAGGGGCGCCGGACGGATCGGTCATCGCACATGATCGTCCGCGCGCGTGCCGATGTCCATACGAAAACCCGCTGGTCATACCAGTTTGTTTACGCCAGCTTGGGCAAAAATCAATTTTTTATGGTTTCATATCAGCGACTTACAGATGGATGATGCAAGGCGATCGTGCCGGACGGCCGCTTGGTCATACCACTGGTCCGGAGTGGGCATGTACGCGGAAACCGAAGAAAAACCCCGCCAGGTGGCGGACGAAGTGGCCGAGCGCATCGAGCGCCTGATCCTGGACGGCGTGCTCAAGGCCGGCCAGGCCCTGCCGTCGGAACGGCGTCTGACCGAAAAGCTGGGCGTGTCGCGCACGGCGCTACGCGAAGGCCTGAAGCTGCTGCGCGCGCGCGAGATCATCCATACCTCGCAGGGCAAGGGCTCGTTCGTGGCCCAGATCTCCAAGGTGGACGCCGGGCCGCTGATGCACCTGTTCAACTCGCAGCCGCGCACGCTGTACGACCTGCTCGAGGTGCGCTCGCTGCTGGAAGCCGAGTCCGCCCGGCTGGCCGCGCTGCGCGGCACCGAGGCGGATTTCATCATGATCCGCCGTCGCTATGACGAGATGATGGCCGCCCAGGGCAGCGAGACCGACGCCGCCACGCATGCACACCTGGATCACGCCTTTCACCGCGCGATCTGCGAGGCCTCGCACAATCCGGTGCTGGTGCATACGCTGCAATCGCTGACCGACCTGCTGCTGGGCTCGGTCTTCGCTTGCGTCAACAATCTTTATCACCGCGAGCCGGAAAAGAAACTCATCGACCGTCAGCACGCGCGCCTGTACAACGCCGTGATCGCGCGCCAGCCCGAGCAGGCACGCCGCGCTGCCGCCGAGCACGTGGACAGCGTGCGCCAGAGCCTGGCGGACATCGAGCAGGAAGAGCAGCGCCTGGTGCGCGCGACGCGGCGGCTGGAGGGCTGGGCATAGCCAGGCCGCCGCACGGGATTCGATACAGGTCTTGGGGTCCTGCGCCTGGTGTGCTGCCGCGCAGATACGCCCGCACGAAATCCACCCCTGAGTCTCCTTGACGTTGTTGCGAGCCCTCGCGATGCCTGTGAGTATCGCGCGGTGCGCGCCTGGCCCGCGTTCATGGATGCATTTCGTTGGGCACATGCATCTGTGGGGCTGTGATTTGGGAAAAATCCCAGTCATCACTAGGAATGGTTAGAAAACTGGAAACCGTTTCTATGTAATCGTCGTTTGCACGCATGGCCGATGCTAGGGTTCCCGTTCACCTTTGATAATCATTCTCAATTGAGAGAACGACAGGGAGAGCGGAATTATGAGTGTGTACAACCAATCGCGCCGGCGCACGGCGGCGAAACCACGCCGCATCGGCAAGGCGCTGCGCGCGACCTCCTTCGCGATAGCAGGAGGCTTGTCGTCGGTCATCGCGCTGTCCCTCGGGACCGCGCAGGCGCAGGGCTTGCCCCAGCAGGGCAATATCGTCGCGGGTTCGGGCGCGATCTCGTCCCCTGACTCACTGGCCAGCCATATTTCCCAGATCAGCGACAGGCTGGTGATCGATTGGGACAGTTTCAATATCGGCAAGGACAAGCAGGTCGTCTTCAGTCAACCCGGCGCGCAGTCGATCGCGCTAAACCGGGTGATCGGCTCGCAGGGTAGCCAGATCCTGGGACAGTTGACCGCTAATGGCCAGGTGTTCCTGGTGAACCCGAATGGCGTGTTGTTCGGGCCGAGCGCGCGCGTCGATGTGGGCGGGTTGGTGGCGTCGACCTTGTCCTTGGGTACGGAACGGTTCATGCAGTCATGGCTTTCCAATGAATTCTCTGGCGGAAGTGCGCCCGGTTCCGTCCTGAACCAAGGTGTCTTGAACGCGGCGGATGGGGGCTATATCGCGTTGTTTGGTGGGCAGGTGTTGAACCAGGGCGTCATCAAGGCGGATCTGGGCACCGTCGCGTTGATGGCGAACCGTAAAGTCTGGATGATCCTCGATCAACCTGGCTCGCCGGGGAACTCCAAGGGGCCGCGTTTCGTTGGTGAAGTTAAAAGCACGCCGAATGTGCAGGCCAGCAACAGCGGCTATCTGCGGGCGCAAGGCGGCTTGGTGCAGATGGAGGCGCGCGCCAGTCTGAATCCTCTGCAGGCGGTCGTGAACAACCAGGGTTTGATCGAGGCGCAGACACTTGATGGGCGCTCGGGCAAGATCATATTGAACGGTGGCCGAGCGGGGACGATGATCGTCGCGGGTACGCTGGACGTTAGTTCGGCGTCTGGCGATGCGGGCGTTGTCAGGATGGATGGGCATACGATTCAGCTTGGTGCTTCGATGTTGGGGCGTGCGACTGGCGCGGTTGGCGGCGGAGGAAGTATTGAGGTCCAAGGCAGGCAGATCCAGATGACCGCCACCAGCTCGGCGGATATGGAATCAGTCAGCATGGGCGCGGGCCTGGTGGCTTTGAGGGCGGATGAAATTGCGATCGGCCGCGATGTCCAGGCCACAGGCAGCGAGATCGACGCCAACCGTATCAATCATCTGCTACGCAAGAGCAACGTATTTCTGATGTCTGAGCGGGGTGATATTCGCGTTGCGGATGCGATAGATTGGAATTCGGACCGTGTACTGGTGCTGACAGCGCTTGGGGATGTCAAGCTCGACGCCTATGTCAAGGTGGCGGGTCGGTATGCAGGTCTGGTGCTTCAGCCGGGCAGCGGGAGAGATTACGTCCTGGCGCCTGGCGCGAGGGTGACGCTGTCTGGCGAACACGCCGGCTTCATGACCGGCAGCATGAGCTACACGGTGATCCGGAACGCCAAAGAGTTGCAAGCCATTGATCAGAATCGAGGGGGGCTCTATGTATTGGGCAACGACATTGACGCTAGCGAAACGCGGAATTGGAACCTAGGAGACGGGTTTCGACCGCTGGCGCAGAACGGCGCATTTAGCGGCGTATTGAATGGCCTGGGCAATGAAGTGAAGGGCCTGTACATCGCGGCTGCGTCCGATTCCACACCAACTGCGTTCATCGGCATGTCCAGCGGAACCATCCGAAATCTGGCGCTGAAGGATTTGTCGGTGTTGGGGGCAGGTCAGTACATAGGTGGTCTGGTGGGCCAGAATTTCGGTCGAATTGATCGTGTTTCCGTGACGGGACACGTGCTTGGCAATCCCAAGCGAGCCGTCGTCAATGAATACATTGGCGGTCTGGCTGGCTTCAATCAGGGGAGCATCAAGAATGCTTCCTTCAGTGGCAAGGTATCGATACCAGACAGTCAGGGCATAAACCGGTTAGTCCTTCTTGGCGGTTTGGTCGGGTCGAACAATGGTGAGATCCAGCATTCCTTTACCGACGCGTCCATCAGCGTGGGCGGGCAGGCTCGCGTCCGAGCCGGCGGATTGGTGGGCGACAATGAGCGCCAGGGCCGTATCGTGAGTTCCCGCGCATTTGGGGAGGTGGTATCCCCCGGCGATATTGGCGGCTTGGTGGGCTTAAATAGAGGCAGCATTCAGGATGCCCACGCTTGGGGTAATGTCAGCGACGGCGCGACGCTTGGCGGGCTTGTGGGCACGAATGTCGGCTCCATAGAAGATTCTTCCGCCGTTGGAATGGTCAGCTCGAATCGTGAGTACGCCTTTGCCGGCGGGCTGGTTGGTGAAAATAGCGGGCGAATCACGCGTAGTCACGCTGTGGGAGCCGTGCAAGCCGGGTACTTTGCCAGCCACATGGGCGGCCTGGTTGGTCGCAATCTGGGAGGCTCCATTTCACAGGCATCAGCCAGCGGCGATGTCGGCAGGGGTTCGTCAGGCCAGGAGGCCCGCTATGTCCAGGCAGGGGGGCTGGTGGGAAGCAATGAGAGTATCTACTCCTATGACCGTCTCCTGGGGCGTTATGTGATGAAGGTGGCTGTGATCGCCGATTCGCAGGCGACCGGCAACGTCGAGGCACGAGGCGACGATGCCGTTCGGGTAGGCGGGTTGGCCGGCTACAACACGGGTTTGATCACCAACTCGTATGCCAAAGGCAAGGTGAGTGGTCAGGGAACGCTAGGCAGCCTGGTTGGCCTGAACGCCTTCGTGGATCGTCAGGCATTGGCCGACATGCTCGGGCAGGATCTCGAGGAATGGTCGTTCGGCCCCTTGAGCACGATCCGTCAATCCATGGGCAGTGGATGGGTCAATGGGATTGCCGGACCGCAGGTCGGTATCAACGACGGCGTCGTGGAGTAAGCCACCCTCGCGGCCAGGATTCCCGAAAGACATCCTGGCGCGATTGAACCGCGGGACGGGATCCCTCCAGGATCTCATCCCGCGGTTTTTCATTTCGAAGTGCAAGCGGATCGGGCGCGGCCACGCGCAGTGGCCGCAATCAGGCGTCCCTCACCGCCCCGCCACCGCCGCGCCTTCCAGCGCCAGCGGCTGGCCCGCATAGATCCGGCCAAAGCGATTCTCAAGCAGCGTTTCCAGCCTGATCATCTCCTGGCCGACAAAACCGCGTTGCGGCAGCGCGCCCTGCGTCACCAGGTCCAGCGCCGCGCAGATGCCGGCGGCGGTCGACAGCTGGATGGCGCTGAGCCGGTGGCCGTCCACGTCGGCGCCGAACACGCGGATCGGATACGACTCTTCTTCCAGCCGGCCGTGGCGGTGGCCGGAGGCCGAGGCCAGGATCACGATCACGTCCTGCTCGGTGGTGGGGATGGCGGTCTCGAAGATGTCCTTGAGCAGGTCGCGCCGGTCGCGCAGCCGCAGGTCGTTGAGCAGCAGCTTCATCAGGTTGCAGTGGCCCGGGTAGCGCACCGACTTGTAGTCCACGTTGCGCGCGCGGCCCAGCAGGGTGGCGGGCAGGGTGCCCAGTCCGCCGGAGGTGTTGAAGGCTTCGTATTCGACGCCGTCCAGCGCGAAGGTCTCATAGCCTTCCAGCGCGGGCACGCTGCTGAGCTGGCCGTCGACGATGGCTTCGCAGGGGTTGCAGTATTCGTTGATCAGCCCTTCCGTGCTCCACGTCAGGTTGTAGCGCAGGCTGTTGGACGGATAGCGCGGCAGCGCGCCCACGCGCATGCGCAGGTCCAGCAGCGTGTCGAAGCGGCGCGCCAGCGCGTTGCCGACGATGCCGATGAAGCCGGGCGCCAGGCCGCATTGCGGCATGAGCACGCTGCGCGCGTCGGCCGCCAGCGCCTGGATGGCGTGGGTGCTGGCCACGTCCTCGGTCAGGTCGAAATAGTGCACGCCGGCCTTGGCGCACAGGCCCGCGACCGCGATCGCACGGTGAAAGGGCAAGGCGTTGAGCACCGCGTGGCGGCCTTCGATGGCGCGCGCCAGCGCTTCGTCATCCGGGATCAGCCGGGTTTCGCAGCCCAGTTCGGCCACGGCGGCGAGCCGGGCCGGATCCTGGTCGGCCACCAGGACCGAATAGTCGCCGCTGCGTTCCAGCATCAGGGCGATGGCGAAACCGATTTTTCCGGCGCCCAGCAACAGGACGGGTTTGGTGGCGGTGGACATGAGGCGTCTCCTGCGGATAGGGAGCGGGTTGGGATGGCCTCATGCTATGCCTGGGTACTGTCGATTTGTAGAGCACAAAACGCCGTAACGGCCATATGTAATGTTGTTTCGACGAAATCAGACATCAAATCGACAAAAACAAAGCCCTTCCGCCTTGCGGCGGAAGGGCTTTGCTGCGCCTGGGCCGGACCCGTGAGGGTAGGTCCGGCGCGCGGCGGCTGGATCAGCTGCCCAGGGGCGGGTAGTCCAGGTTGCCGTAGGTCACCAGGCCGGCCGTCTTGGCTTGGGCCAGTTCGTTCTGGACTTCGGCGCGGCTCAGCGTGCTGGCTTGCGACTGGGCGACGGGCGGGTAGTCCAGGTTGCCGAAGGTGACGACGCCGGCGGTCTTGGCTTCAGCCAGCTGGGCTTGCACTTGCTGCGAGCTCAGGCTCGACGTCTGGGCGATGGGGGCGGGGTAGCCTTCTTCGCCGAAGGTGTATTGGCCCGACACCTTGGCCTGTTGCAGCTCGGCCTGGACCTGGGCGCGCGACGGGCCGGTTTCAGCGGCTTGGGCGCCGGCGGCGATGACGGACATGGACAGCATCAAAGCGGTAGCAAGGGTTTTCATAGCAGACCTCCATTTGTCTTGAGCTTGGGATCCGAACCTCGGGCCTGATTGCGGGGGGTTCGCTTGCTGTGTCCCGATGAGATGCATTCTGTGCTCAATGTCTCCCCGGATAAACCCTGATTCCCTGAAAACATCTTTCCAAAATCAGTACTAATAGAGATAGATTCCACCAAATGGATCCATAGGTGGCGATATTTCCAATGAATGACATGTAGCGAATGGGCGACACCGGGAGGGCCGCGGTCGCGTTGGAGCAGCGGGATGGGTGGGGTCAGGCTGCTGGATGGCCGGCGGCGGACTCCAGCCGGCGCGACGGCTGGCGCGTTCAGCGCCGCCTTGCCTCTTGTCGTCGATGCCGGCGTGGGCGCCGCGGCAGCCATGCGGCGCCGACCGGCAATACCTTTCTCCTATACACATCTCCGAGCCCACGAGACGCAACACGGAAAATCGGAAGCCGCCTTCTTCTTGAAAAAAAAAAAACAAAATTCCATGGCCGGCTTCTGTTTGCGTGTCCGCTA
>NZ_JCBANG010000049.1:0-46110 GCF_059760905.1 Achromobacter sp. 1011811831 | reverse complement strand
CAAAGCCCCCTGCAAAAGGGGGCTTTGTGCTTTTGCGCCAGCGGGAAGGGCGGCGTTGCTAGTTTTGCTTGCGGCGCGGCTTCAGGCTGCGGCGCGCCTGTGCGGTTTCGATGAAGGTTTGCACCAGCGCTTCCAGCATGTTCCGTTCGTCCTGCGTCAGCGCGTCGAAGTGCGACGGAGAAATATTCGGAAAGGGCCACGGCGCCTGCGGACGCGGCTTGCGGCCTGCGCGCTGCGACGGCTCGGCCACGTTCGCCGGCGGCAGCGTGTTGCTGAGGTCGTAGCCGTCCAGCGGCAACTCCATCGAGCCCTTGCCGGTCTCCAGCCACTCGAGTTCGACTTTCAACACCTGGGCCAGCTTGCGCGCCGAACGGCTCGATTGGCGCAGGCTGCTTTCGTAGCTGCCGATTGCACTTTGCGAGATTCGGGCAAGCCGAGCCAGCTCCTCTTGCGTGTGGCCGCGAAGGAGACGTGCGTGCTTCAGTCGGTCTGAAAATGTCTTCACAGCGCGATTGAAGCTTGCCACGAATTTACCTTGGTGGCTATAAGTATCACTTAGGTAATATGCATGTTAGGGGTCGATCATGTGGCACAGAGGCACCGTCTTTGTCGTGCAATCCGATGAAATTGCGGGTAATCATTTCGCCGAGGATCTGCGTGAATTGCGCTGGCGCGTCCACTGCTTCGCGTCGGTGGACGCGCTGCTCGAACGCCTGTCCGGGCAGGTGACGGACGCGATCGTGCTGCGTGATCGCTACGACGATCCTTCGCCGCCCATCGCCGCCGCGCGCAGGGCCGCGCCAGGCGCTGCACTGGCCTGGCAGGATGCCGACGCCTGCGCGCAGGCCCGCATCGCGGCCATGGACGCGGGCGCGGACGCCTGCCCGGCGCCGGACATGAGCATGGCCGAATGGGATGCGCTGCTGCGCACGCTGTGCCGGCGGCTGCAGGGCGCGGGGCGTCCCGCGCCGGCCTGGCGCGTGGACATGCACGCGCGCGTGCTGGCGGGGCCGGCGGGCGAGCGGCTGCCGCTCACCGCGACCGAGCGCGCCTTCCTGGTGCGCCTGCTCAACGCGCCGGACCACTGCCTGCGGCGCGAGCGTTTCCTGCCGCGCAACGCCGCCGTCGAGCGGGATAGCGTGCGCCGCGTGGACGTGCTGGTCTCGCGGCTGCGCAGCAAGGCGCGGCGGCTCGATATCGACCTGCCGGTATTGGCGGTGCGCGGGTGGGGCTACATCCTGCTGGCGCGGGGCGGGCAGGCGGGCGCGGACGCTACAGGACGACCAGATTGTCCCGATGCATGAGCTCGGGTTCGGTCATGCTGCCCAGGATGCGGGCGATCTGCGATGAGGGTTGGCGCAGGATGCGCCGGGTGTCCGCGGCCGAATAGTTGATCAGGCCGCGCGCGCATTCGCGGCCCTCGCTGTCGACGCAGGCGACCACGTCGCCGCGGCCGAACTCGCCGTCGACGGCGGTCACGCCGATGGGCAGCAGGCTCTTGCCTTCGCGCAGCAGGGCCTGCACGGCGCCGTCGTCCAGCGTCACGCGGCCGCGCAGGCGCAGGTGATCGGCCAGCCATTGCTTGCGCGCCGACCATACCGGCAGCGCCGCCTGCAGCTCGCTGCCGATGCACTCGCCTTGCGCCAGGCGGGTCAGCACGTCGCGTTCACGGCCCGAGGCGATCACGGTATGCGCGCCGCTGTGCGCGGCGCGCTTGGCCGCCAGCACCTTGGTCAGCATGCCGCCGGTGCCGATGCCGCTGCCGGCGCCGCCGGCCATGGCTTCCAGCGTGGCGTCGCCCGCTTGCGCGTGCGAGATGAACTTGGCGTCGGGATTCTTGCGCGGGTCCGAATCGTACAGGCCGCGCTGGTCGGTCAGGATGACCAGCGTGTCGGCTTCGATCAGGTTGGTGACCAGCGCGCCCAGCGTGTCGTTGTCGCCCAGCCGGATCTCGTCGGTGACGACGGTGTCGTTCTCGTTGACGATGGGCACCACGCCCAGGCGCAGCAGCGCGAACAGCGTGCTGCGGGCGTTCAGGTAGCGGTGGCGGTCGGCCAGGTCTTCGTGGGTGAGCAGGATCTGCGCGGTGCGCAGGCCGTGCTCCGCGAAGGCGCCCTCATACGCTTGGCACAGGCCCATCTGGCCCACCGCGGCGGCGGCCTGCAGCTCGTGCATCACCGACGGCCGCTTGCGCCAGCCCAGCCGCGCCATGCCTTCCGCGATCGCGCCGCTGGACACCAGCACCACCTGCCGGCCCTGCTTGCGCAGCGCGGCGATCTGCGCGGCCCAGTGGGCCACGGCGGCGCGGTCCAGGCCGCGGCCTTCGTTGGTGACGAGCGACGAGCCCACCTTGGCGACGATGCGCTGGGCGTTGGAGACGACGGATACGGCGGTTGATTCGGCAGGCATGATCAGGGCGGACTGCGGCGCGAAGAGGCGTAATCGGATGAAGCTGCGATTATGGCTTATTCGTCGCCGCCGGTCTGGCCGCCCTTGGGCGTGGCGTCCGAGCGCGTGTCGTCGAAGCGCGGGTCTTCGGCCACGTAGGTGCCGTCGGCCTGGTCCTGCGCCAGCTGGTCCTTTTCGCGCTCGGCGTCCAGGTAGTCCTGCAGCGCGTAGATCAGGTCCTGCGTGCCTTCGCCCGACAAGCCGGAGATGCCGAACACCGGGCCGGTCCAGTCGTAGAGCTTGAGGAAGCGCTGCTTGGTGTCCTCGGGGTCGGCCACCATGTCCAGCTTGTTCAGCACCAGCCAGCGCGGCTTGTCAGCCAGCTCGGGATCGTAGCGGCGCAGCTCCTCGACGATGGCGCGGGCGTCGATCACGGCCTGCTCGACCGGATCGGCGTCGGGATCGGGCGTGGACACGTCCACCAGGTGCAGCAGCACGCGCGTGCGCGCCAGGTGCCGCAGGAACAAGTGGCCCAGGCCGGCGCCTTCCGAGGCGCCTTCGATCAGGCCGGGAATGTCCGCCACCACGAAGCTGCGCGACGGCGAGGTGCGCACCACGCCCAGGTTCGGGTGCAGCGTGGTGAAGGGGTAGTCGGCGATCTTGGGCTTGGCGTTCGAGATGCGGGTGATCAGCGTGGACTTGCCGGCGTTCGGCAGGCCCAGCAGGCCCACGTCGGCCAGCACCTTCAGTTCCATGCGCAGGTAGCGGTGCTCGCCTTCCTTGCCGGGCGTCCACTGGCGCGGCGCGCGGTTGACGCTGGACTTGAAGTGGATGTTGCCCATGCCGCCCTGGCCGCCGGCCGCCAGCACGACCTTCTGCTCGTGGCGATTCAGGTCGAACAGGACTTCGCCGGTGTCGGCGTCATGGATGACGGTGCCGACGGGCACGCGCAGCGTGATGTCGGGCGCGGCCGCGCCGTATTGGTCCGAGCCGCGGCCGTTCTCGCCGTTCCTGGCGCGATGCAGGCGCGCGTAGCGGAAGTCGATCAGCGTGTTGATGTTGCGGTCGGCCACGGCGAAGATGGTGCCGCCGCGTCCGCCGTCGCCGCCGTCCGGGCCGCCCTTGGGGATGAACTTTTCGCGGCGAAAGCTCGCCACGCCATTGCCGCCTTTGCCGGCGACGACTTCGATGGTGGCTTCGTCTACGAATTTCATGATGTCTGCGCGTGAAGTATGTGTGGGACTGCGCCGATAAGGGCGGCAGCCGGGGGGGTCATGGCCGGGCCATCAACCATTCTGCCCGAAATGGGCCGGCGATAAAAAAGCCCCGCCGCATGCGGCAGGGCTTTCGCCGTTCGTCGACGCGGCCGGGCCGCGTCGCAGAGCGTGCCTGGCCGAATTACTCGGCGGCGACGATCGAAACGGTTTGCTTGTTCAACGCGCCCTTGAAGCCGAATTGAACCTTGCCGTCGATCAGCGCGAACAGGGTGTGGTCCTTGCCCATGCCGACGTTCACGCCAGCGTGGAAGCGCGTACCGCGCTGACGCACGATGATCGAACCAGCGGGGATGAGTTCACCGCCGAATGCCTTGACGCCCAGACGCTTCGATTCTGAGTCGCGTCCGTTCCGCGTAGAGCCGCCGCCCTTTTTCTGTGCCATTTTTAGCTCCTGCTAATGTGGTACCGAGTCGCTTCTCAGGCCGTGATGGCTTCGATGCGGATTTCGGTGTAGTTCTGACGGTGGCCCTGATGCTTCTGATAGTGCTTGCGACGGCGCATCTTGAAGATCTTGACCTTGTCGTGGCGGCCTTGCGCAAGAACCGTTGCCTTGACCACGGCGCCGGCGACGAGAGGCGTACCAACTTTCAGTTGGTCGCCTTCGCCCACGGACAGCACTTGGTCCAGGGTGATTTCTTGCCCAATGTCAGCCGGTATCTGTTCTATCTTGAGTTTTTCGCCAGCAGCAACGCGATATTGCTTGCCGCCGGTTTTTACGACCGCGTACATGGGGTGTTCCTTAAATAGGTAAAAAGGCCTGTCCGACTGCCGGCTCCGCTGAAACACATGCTAGGCGCATGGCATGCAGCAAAGTGGCGGCGCCTTCGCTCTTGCCGTCCGTCCTGACTACTGGGTTTTGACCGGGTCTCTCGACCGGGTCTTGACTCCGTCCTGACTCTGTCTTGACCGGACGCTGCCTGATCTGATGATCGATCCAGGCTGGGCTTGGGCTGCGGAACGTGCCGACGTAATTCGGCCATTAGGAAATAGCCGAATCCGGGATATTAGCCCGCCCGTCATGGAAAGTCAAAAAGCGCTTGCGGGCTAAGGGTTTAGCTGTGGCGCGCCGGCCTCAGGGCAGGGCGGCGATCAGCTTCGCCAGCTCGCGCGCCACCTGACGGATGCCGGCGATGGCGGCCTGGCGGTGGGCATTATCGAGCCGGTCAGAGGGAATGGACGTGCTGACGGCCAGCCGCTTGCCCAGCGGCGTCACGCCCACATAGGCGGCAAAGCAGACCAGGCCGGCCGCGACCTCCTCGCGGTCCTGGGCCAGGCCGTCGCGGCGCACCTTTTCCAGTTCGCGGCGCAGCGCCTCGGGCGTGGCCAGCGTGCGCTCGGTGACTCGGGCCAGCTCGGCGGGCAGGCGCGCGTCCAGCTCGGCCGGATCCAGCCCGGCCAGCATGGCCTTGCCCAGCGCGCAGGCGTGCGCCGGCAGCCGCAGCCCCAGATCGGACACCAGCCGCACCGGCCGGCGGGCGTCCTCGCGCGCCAGGTAGACCACCTCGAAGCCGTCCAGCGCCGCCAGTTGCACCACCTCGTTGCAGCGCGCCACGAATTCCGCCGCGACCCGGTGGAAGGCGGTCTGCAGGCTGTCGTGGCGCAGGTAGGCCGCGCCCAGCGCCATCAGCTCGATGCCGACGATGTAGCCGCCCTCGCGGCGCTCGATCCAGCGGCGCTGCTCCAGGCTGTCCAGCAGCAGGTACAGCGTGCTGCGGGGCAGGCCGCAGGCGCGCATCAATTCGGAGGCCTTCACCGGGCCCGGTTGCGCGGCCAGCGTCCTGAGGATGTCGTGGGCGCGGCGGATGGCGGGAACGTCGGCGGTGTCAGGCATGAGTGTCCAATAGGTTGAACAGAAATCTAGCATATTGGACGTTGTGGCAAGCCGCTCCTAGACTCGGACGCAGTCCCTGGCGCATCGCGCCTGGGACCGAACAACCCCCCGGACGAAACTCGGACCCAAGGAACCCGCATGGCCGCTCCCACCATTTCCGATCATCACCTGCCCGCCGACCTGGACCGCGCTTTGCTGGTCGGCCGCGTCTGGCGCCCGGCGCCGCAGGACGGCCCCTGCGTGGTGGCGGTGCGCGGCGGCCGGATGTTCGACATCACCGCCGTGACGCCGACCATGGCCGACCTGCTGGAGCGGCCCGACCGCGTCGAGCTGGCGCGTTCAGCGCCGGGCGAGCCGTTGGGCGACGCGCGCGACTGGCTGGCGTCCAGCCTGGCCGGCGGCCCGGCCCGCCTGCTGGCGCCTTGCGACCTGCAACCGGTGAAGGCCGCTGGCGTCACCTTCGCCGTCAGCCTGCTGGAACGCCTGATCGAGGAAGAGGCGGGCGGCGATGCCGGCCAGGCCGAGGCGGTCCGCGAACGCCTGCAGGGCCTGATCGGCTCGGATCTGTCGCGGCTGCGGCCCGGCTCGGCCCAGGCCATGGCGTTGAAGCAAGCGCTGGTGGCGCGCGGCCAGTGGTCGCAATACCTGGAAGTGGGCATCGGCCCGGACGCCGAGATCTTCTCCAAGGCGCCGCCCATGGCCTCGGTCGGCTACGGCGCCCGCATCGGCGTGCTGCCCGAGTCGCGCTGGAACAACCCCGAGCCCGAACTGGTGCTGGCCGTGGACAGCCGTGGCCAGATCGTGGGCGCGACGCTGGGCAACGACGTCAACCTGCGCGATGTGGAAGGGCGCAGCGCGCTGCTGCTGACCCGCGCCAAGGACAACAACGGTTCCTGCGCCATCGGCCCCTTCATCAGGTTGTTCGACGCCGATTTCACCCTGGACAACGTGCGCGCCGCCGAGGTGGCGCTGCGCATCGACGGGTCCGACGGCTTCTCGCTGGCCGGCGTGAACCTGATGAGCCAGATCAGCCGCGATCCGCTGGACCTGGTGCGCCAGACCCTGGGCGCGCACCACCAGTACCCGGACGGCTGCATGCTGTTCCTGGGCACCATGTTCTCGCCCACGCAGGACCGGCACGGGCCGGGCAGCGGCTTCACCCACGCGATGGGCGACCGCGTCGAGATCGCCTCCGGCCCGCTGGGCGCGCTGGTCAACGAGGTGGGCGAGTGCAACGCCATTCCTCCCTGGGACTTCGGCTTGCGGGCGCTGTACGCGAGCCTGGCGCGGCGGGGGCTGCTGGCGGGGGCCGTCACGGGCTGAGGTCGGGGCGCGGCGCAGGGCGATCGCGCGGGCCGGCGTGGCTCGCATGTCACGCGACGGTATGCGAGCCGCGATCGGGATGGCTGGAACAGGGGGGCACGCTGGGCGGGCCAACAAGACAATACGCGCGGGCGCCGTCCAGGGAGCGGCCAGGGACGGACAAGACGCGTCCCTGTTTTGGCCAGCCCGTATAATCCCCCGTCGAATCCTCCCCGACCGCCCGCCGGACGGGGCCCTTGCGGTAAGAGCCCGCCACGCGGCTCGCTTCACAATCCGGATACGTCTTGAATCTCCCCGCGCTCATCGCTCCCATTGCAGACGACATGAAGGCCGTCGATGCGGTTATCCGCAGCCGGCTGAATTCCGAGGTGGTCCTGATCCGCACGATCGGCGACTACATCATCGGCGCTGGCGGCAAGCGCATGCGCCCGGCCATGGTGCTGATGGTGGCGCGCGCGCTGGGCTATGAAGGCACCAATCACCAGCTGCTGGCCGCCGTGGTGGAATTCATCCACACCGCCACGCTGCTGCATGACGACGTGGTCGACGAGTCCGACCTGCGTCGCGGCCGCGACACCGCCAACGCCGTGTTCGGCAATGCCGCCAGCGTGCTGGTGGGCGACTACCTGTATTCGCGTTCGTTCGAGATGATGGTCGAGGCCGGCTCGATGCGCATCATGAGCATCCTGTCCGAGGCCACCACGGTGATCGCCGAGGGCGAGGTGCTGCAACTGCTGAACGTGCACGACCCCGACGTGTCGCAGGAACGCTACCTGCAGGTGGTGCGCTACAAGACCGCCAAGCTGTTCGAGGCCGCCGCCCAGGTCGGCGCGGTGCTGGCCGGCGCCACGCCCGAGCAGGAAGCCGCCGCGGCCGCCTACGGCCGCCACGTCGGCACCGCCTTCCAGCTGGTCGACGACGTGCTGGACTACCGCGGCGACGCTGCGGCGCTGGGCAAGAACGTGGGCGACGACCTGCGCGAAGGCAAGCCCACGCTGCCGCTGATCCGCGTCATGGAAGTGGGCACGCCCGAGCAGCAGCAATTGATCCGCGACGCCATCAAGACGGGCGACGCCGACTTCGCCGCCGTGGCCGCCGCCATCCAGGCCACCGACGCGCTGGAGCACGCCATGCAGGCCGCCGAAGCCGAGGCCGAACTGGCCCGCAATGCCCTGTCGAACTACCCCATTTCCGTTTTCCAAAAATCTCTGTTAGAATTCTGCGCTTTCGCGGTGAACAGAGATCGCTAGCGAAAAAAGCGGTGAGGCAGCGATGCCAAACCTGCAGAAGTGAAGCAAGTTGGTAGTAAGAGCAAGAGCAAGAGCAAGAGCAAGAGCAAGAGCAGTAAAGCAAGTGCGCAAGTCTGAAGTGTGGGACTTGCCAAAATCGGGGCGTAGCTCAGCCTGGTAGAGTACTGCGTTCGGGACGCAGGAGTCGGAGGTTCGAATCCTCTCGCCCCGACCACTCATGTGGTCGAATTCTCGGTGATGCACCCGACATCATCGGCAAGAGCCGGTATCGCGCAAGCGTACCGGCTTTTTTGCGTCTGCGCGCTGCCCGTATGTGACAGCGTCTCGCATGGCGCGCCCGATCTGGTCATCGCGCCTTCAATTCCCGCGCCTATGCTTGCCCGCTTTTGATGCTCGCGCTGCGGGCGAGAGTCCGCTCGCGCGGGCTCGACCGCAGCCGGAATGGACGGGAGTCGGTCCCGAGAGGCTGAGCGTGCAGCGGATAAAGCGTGCCCTGAAGAAAATCGGCAGCAAGAACGGCGTGCGGCTGGCGCTGCTTTGCGGCTACTGCCTTGCCTTCGGCATTCCCTTCCTCCATGTCTACCTGGCAACACCGCCGACCCAGGACGAGATGCGGATCGTGGAGGGACGGGCCCATTTCCAATATCGCGTGAAGCGGGGCTACATGCTCATGGTGGACGGAAAGGACTACACCTGCGCGGGGCAATATCTCAACGCCGATCCTGATTGTTTCAATGTGAGCGAGTCGCCGGCAAAGCGGACATTGCTGGAGGGCAAGACCGTCGAGATCCTCTGGTTCCATCAGTCTGCCCCGATATTCGGCCTGGCCAGGCGGGTGGCGGACATACGGTACGACGGCGTCAGTCAGTTGCCGCCACATTTCCTGGAAAAGGGACTTCAGTATGAAAAGGACAGCGCGGGCACGGACGCCTTGATCACCTTCTCGGGGATGCTGTTCATGCTGCTGTTCTATGAGTGGATGGACAGGATACGGATCAGAAACGAACGCAGATTTGGTTGGCGTGAAGGGGAGTAGCGTCCATGCCCTGGTCCGTGGCGGACTCATTGAGCACTGGACCGGCGCGGAATGGCAAGCAGCCTGCTCGGACCTTCTCCAGAAGGTTCTGGCGTCCTACGATAACCAGTACAAAGCTGTAGCGAGTTTCAATAATTGGCATGGCTAGCCGTCGCGAGAATCGTGGCTTGGAGCCAAGGCAGAAGAGATTCATGGTCTGGTCGTCTTTTTGAAAGTGGAGTTGTCCAATCCCGGATCCGGCATCAAGCGGCGATCGCCCTGGTCCGGCTCCGCATCCGCGCATGTCAAGCGATTGTGACAGCGCCCGCCACGCCGTTCCGGATTCAGTCACCAGGCTTTCAATTTGCTTTCGTATTCTCCACACCTTTAGAAGACCGTGGGTGTGCTTAGGCACGCAGCCTGGCGCGTGCGCGAAGCCTGCCGGTCGTCGGGGTCGATGGTGACGCCTGGATGGATGTTGCGCCATCCGTGCCGCTGTTGCGGCAGGAACAGCGCGATTGCGAGAGGCGGAGCGTGCAGAGGATCAAGAGCATTCTGAAGAAAATCGGCAGCAAGAACGGCGTGCGGCTGATGTTTCTTTCCGTTTATGTCTTTGGATTCGCGATTCCGGCCGGCTATGCCTACTTTGCTGCCTATCCCGCCAAAGATGCCATCTTCACCGATGAGGGAACGGCGCATTTCCAGTATCGAGTCAAGCGCGGCTACATGCTGATGGTCAAGGGCAAGGACTACAGCTGCGAAAGTCCGCACTCCAGATCCAATCCGGATTGTTTTGCCGGTCAGGACGATCCTCAGAGATTGGACGGAAAGGTCATCGCCGTGGACTGGTTCCTTCAGCCTGTCTATCTGTTTGTCGAACGACGCCGCGTCGTCGACATACGTTACGCCGGCAAATCGCAACTGCCTTCGGACCATCTCCGGCGAAATCTTCAGTGGGAAAAGGAAAGCGCGCCGGGATTCGCGCTTTTCGCATTCATTTTGTTGTTCTTGGGGCTGCTTCTAGCCGAATGGGTAGAGAGGATAAGGAAGAGAAATGAGCGCCGACTTGACTAAGGCAGCGATGAAGACCGTGGACTCGTTCCTGGCTTACTGTGAGCCCGCAATATCAAGCGTGCGCAAGACCAGTGAAGCGGCTAGGGCCTCCATCTCAATTCTTCGGGCTGCAATGGAAGTTTCATACTCACATGGTTTAAATATGAATAGCACTCAATGCCAATTGCAGCCAGGTATCGACACTGACGTCTCGCTTGCTTGAACGAGCGAACTTTCCAGGGCGCAACTGGCGACCCGGCCTCATGGCGGGTTGCAGCTTGATCTGGAGGGCGGCGCGCTGGCCGGTGTCCAATGGGCGCTGCAAGATGAGCTTGAAATCCAAGGGTGAAACTCTGCCGTGACAAGGACAAGCAGCCGCTCACGGAAGGGCAACGATATGGGGCAGTGATGGCGGTCGATTGGTATCAGGGCGATTTATCCATGGGAAAAAGGCTTGCCATGGTGAAGGTGGTCGCATGCGCCACGGCTGCACTGGCGCTGAGCGGCTGTCAACGCGACACCTTGCCGATAGATTTTGACGTCTGCATGGTCAAGGCAGAGAGCAAATCAGCGTGCAAGGATCTACTGAGTTTCAGCGTGCACGGCGAGACCTCCATGCTCGCGCGGACGCCGTATTACTCGTTTGAGGAAAAGTTGGGCGCCTTTGGACTCAGGCTTCCTGAAATCACCGGAGTGCCTAGCTATCTCAGGAACGGTAAATATGAGGTCAGTGTAATCACGGGCATTGAAACGCCGGACATGGCCTTCAATCGCTATATGTCTCTTCCTGAATTGCCCGTCAACAAGGGGCAAGGCAGCCTCGTGCTGCTGAAGGAGTCTGACCGGGGTGAGACGGGAACCGCGCTTCTCATGCCCGGGGATGGTGAAAAGAGGATCCTGTTTTTTTGCACCAAACCCTATCGCGCCACCGCTGGAAATCTCGTTGAGGATACGGGATGCACGGTGAGAGCGGAGCTCCAGCGGTATGTCTTCATCGAGTATCCGATCAGATATCAGTCATTGCAGAATTGGCAAGAAATACATCGCACAGTGGTTGAACAGATTGGTCAAGTCATGTCGATCAAACGAACATTGAAGGATTGAGCATGCCTGACAGTGGGCCCGGATTTCGGGCTGATTCTGTCACGATGCCTTCAATTCTCTTTCGTACTCTTGCTGGCCTTCCCGTCATGTGTCGCGCTCCGTGACATTGGGGGGGCAATGTAGTGCCTGTAAAACGGCGGGGTACAGTCAATTCAGGCCATGAAAGTGAAATTGCGTGTTCAAGAAGCCCCATCAAATTGAAAAATCGATGCCAAGGGCGGGGTCGCCTTTCATGTTCATGTGATCGCTGTTCTGGGCAAGAGATGGAGAGCGCATGTCGTATTTGCTGAATCTCAGCAGCACGCCAGGTTCGTCCGTAACCAAGGAATTCGATCCTCCGTTGGACGAGACAATCCAGGTCAAGGCGGACTGCGGTGTTTTGCTATCTCCGGAAGAAGAAGCGGCATGGGTTGTCCCGCGTCTGCTACGGATATCCGAACGTCATCGTAAAGGTGGCGTGCCTGCGGTCCTGGGCTGGCTCACGGGTCCATTTCTGGTTTGCGAGGTCATCCAGAAAAAGCTGGAGTCGCTTGCGCCAGGGAGCTGCCGTTTCAAGTCGTTCGAGATTCGGGGGTTGAGCGAAAAGCTACGTGATCAGTCCTATGGGACCTACTACTGGGTCTTTCCTCCCCGCCTGAATGCGGTGGTCATTGAGGAAACGGATTTTACGAAGGGGCGTGGATTGGACGGCTACAAGCGTAGCGCCGGCAGAATTTCGCTGCTGCCGGATACCCGCTGCGTGATCGATCCAAAGATCGTCGCCAATCATCACCTATGGCGTGTTCCGGACGATTACGGCACCGATCCCGATGACCCGGGGAGCGTGGGCAGCAGTGCATATTTCTGTTCAAACGAACTGCGCGACTTCATCAAGACAGAGCGGCTGGACGGCTGGTCCTTTGACAAGAAGTGTGTGGATAGGAGCGGATAGACCCGGTTTCACCGTCACGTTTAACTCAGCGTGGCTTCTTTATCGGCATGGCCATGATCTTTAGTCCTCATGATATGCCTCGCACACAAATTAGTAGCCCCGTCTTCAGACGAGTTCGCCTAGGCGCTTGATTGGGACCGTGATCACCGGATTCGGCCTGATTCAGTCATGATCCTTTCGATTTGCTTTCGTATCCCCGCAAGTCTTCACATCAAGCTCATGCCATTGTGAAAGCGCCGCACATGCCAAGGGAGGCGCTGTCTCCGGGCGCAAACGCGCGAGAGAGATTGGTGAGGCTCGTCGTCGAAAGCGGCAAGACCTGAGGCAGTTGTTCATGAATGGTAGGCGTGGGAGTTTGTGGCCTTCGTACGCTGGTCTACTGTCACGCGAAACCAGAAGTATGGGGTTGACCCCGTCAGGGCTTTCACAACATTGTGGAGTCCATGTCGCAGCAGGGATGCATACTTCTTTCATGTGGCTGCTGTTCTCAGGATCTTGATGGAGGAAAGCATGTCGTATTTGTTGAGTCTCAGCGTCGCACCGGGTTCATCCGTGACCAAGGATTTTGATCCCCCGCTGGACATGGGCATCCAGGCCAAAGTGGATTTTGGTGAATCCCTCACTCCCGCGGAAGTGGCGATATGGTCGGAGCCACGCGTGCTACGTGTCGGCGAGAGGCGTCGCAAGCCGGGGCCACCCGCGATCATGGGCTGGTTTGGTGGTCCGTTTCTAGTTTGTGAAGCAGTTAAGGAAAAACTGGAATTGCTTGGGCCAGGAAACTGTCGCTTCAAGTCATTCGAGACCTGGGGTTTGGATGAACGGCGTCGAGAGTGTCATTGCGGCACGTACTACTGGGTCATGCCGCCGAGCTTGGATGCGGTTGTCATCGAGGCAACTCGTTTTTCCAAGGGCATGGGCCGAGAGGGGTATGAGCGCAGCGGCGGAGACATATCCCTGAGTCCAGATGCGAAGTGCGTAGTCAATAAGCGGGCAATCGGCAATCACCATCTTTGGCGCCTGCCCCAAGACTTTGGCACGACGCCAAACCTTCCCGTGAGTACGACCTGGAGGACGTACTTCTGCTCTGATGCGTTGCGAGATTTTCTCAAGGCTGAGCGGTTAGACGGCTGGTCTTTTGACAAGAAGTGTGTGGATAGAGTGGTTTAAGACAAAGACGTCAACCGCAATGTGCTCGGAGCCAAAAATGGCCGGCAGTAGAAGTGAATGGGAATTCAAGAATCTGTCCCTGCCCAAGTTGGATGGGGTTGAGTATGCCGGCCATCATGTTATTCCGATATCGGTTTTCCAGGGTTCGCGCGCGCTACAGGCCATGCGGGAAACCGGTCTTTGGGCGCAGAGCGATTACACGGTCAACGGTGTTTCTCTCGCTAGAAAGATAGATGGACAGAAAATTACTGCCACTGATGGGCGCGATCGCGTCAGTACCGCGACCCATACTGGCAATCATCCTGCTTATTCGGAGTTCCTCCGACGGGTCATGACCGTTTATGACGACCAGTACAGCAGCGGCATGAAATCCAATGAATGGCATGGATACCCGTCGCGGGAATCATGGCTTGCGGCCAAAGCCCCCGAGATCCATGGCCTGGTTGCCCTTTTGAAAGTGGAATTGTCCAATCCCGGGGCCGGCCTCAAGCTCAACACAAAGGATAGGGTGCGTCTGGATCTGGATTCCAAGGTGTTGTGGGGAGAGTTTTATAACCAGTTTTTCAATAGGAGCACTCTCACCTGGGACCCCAGAATCACCGAGCATCCTGCCTTCATCGAAGGCAGCAAGTTCCAGCTTGGCGTTCACGCCGGAGCGGGCGCAAGCGTATTGGATGCGACCCCGGGTTCGCGCAGCATGCTCGACGTTTCGACGCATCAAAAGCCGAAAGATGTCATGGCATGCCATGCAACGCGAGTTGGGGATAAACACCAGCGGGACCTCGATGTTCGCCAAGCGCAACATATTGACGCTCTGGGCAAAGGGGGTAGCGGGCAAGCTGAACCCCGCCATGTTCGCGGCGCTGGTTGTCGGGGTCGTCACGTTGATCACTCAAACCAGAGACGTCATGGCCGCAGAATTGGGCCGGCCGGTCGATTTCGACGAAGCGCGGCGCGAACTCGGCATCGAAGTGACCGAGCAAGGCCTGCGCCAGATGGCGGGCGAAGCCGCGTTCAACGGTGCCGTCAGCATGGTTCTGCCGTTCGGCTGGGCCAAGCAGGCATGGGATGCGTTGCTCGCCGGCGACGACATGATCGGCAAGAGCCGGTATCGCGCAAGCGTACCGGCTTTTTTGCGCTTGGCGTTTCCATGGCGCCTATCCAAGCCGCACCGCGGCATGATCCTTGGGTAGCGTCTTTCCTCAGTTGCATGCGCGACACCCAATACACCCGCGAGATCCACGCCTGCTGAGACACGTCGGCCAGTGGATTTGAGCAACCTGCGGTACCAGACCGATCTGGGCTGCTTGGCGAGGCGGTAGACCGTCCATTCCGCGCGCTGCCCGCAGCCAGGTCGACTCGACCAGGAGCGGCGATTGCGCGATCTACTGCTTGCGCCTGCGCGGTGACGGTCGGCCCCTCTGCCTGCGGGCCTGGTTTCCGGATCTGCATCATCAATTCGATTGTCCCGAGCCCCCTGGTCGCATCTGCTCTATCCCGGTGAGGAATCGATTTTTCTAAGCGAGTAATCAGATGAGCGCTCTGTGTTTCTCGTTTATGACGATAGGTTCGGAATCTGGGTCGATTCATTCATTTTGCTTTCAAAGTTCTTTCTTATCCTGTCGCATTCATCACAAGCCCTCAAGCTGTGCGCGGACATGCGTGAGTCATCACGTGCGGCATGGTGCGGGCGATGGCATGACGCTGGTGGTGAGAGGAATGGTCCAATAAGAAGGCGATGGTTGCAGTACGGCCCACTCATCCCGGTATTGCTCGCAGATTGAGCGGGAATGGCCGTATGGCTGCGCGTTAAAGTCGAATCGGAACATGGATGGAGCACGGGCGCCTTGCAAAGCCATTACCACGCCGTAGTGTCGCGGAGGCAGTGAAGCGCAAACCGCCTCTATTTATGAGCGGTCATGCCTGGACCATGAATGGAAAGAACATGTCTTATCTGTTGAGCAATGATGTCACCTCCGGTTCTTCCGTAGACAAGGAGTTCGATCCTCCGCTGGAAGATCGAATCAAAGCTAGAAAGAATGCTGACATGCCCCTCGCCATCGAAGACGAGGAAGAGTGGAACGCACCCAGAGTGTTGCGTGTGTCAGAACGTCGCAAGGGAGGTGTTCCGGCCATCCTGGGGTGGTCAGTCGGTCCTTTTCTTGTTTGCGAGGCAATCAAGGACCGACTGGAGTTGCTGGCACCTGGGGACTGCGGCTTCAAGCCATTCGAGCTTTGGGGACTAAGCGATCCAAGTCGTGATCACTGCTACGGAACGTACTACTGGGTTTTTCCGCCGCGCCTGGACGCGATCGTTATTGAAGAGACCGAATTTGCCAAGGGACGCGGTCGAGCCGGATACGAAGACAGCGCGGGCAGGATTTCGTCGATCTCCAATGACCGCTGCGTTATCGATAAACGCGTGGTCGCCAACCACCCTCTATGGCGATTGCCGAGCGATTTCGGCGTGAATCCGGACAGTCCGATCAAAGTCGGCTGGAACGCCTATTTCTGCTCAGACGAACTCCGGGATTTCCTCAAATTAGAGAGACTGGACGGCTGGTCCTTTGACAAGAAGTGTGTGGATAGGACCGGATAGACGCGGTTTCACCGTCACGTTAAATTCAGAGTGGAAATGGCTAACAGAGAACAGTGGGAATTCAAGAACCTCGATTTACCCAAAGTGAATGACGTGACCTATCAAGGTCATCACGTGATTCCGATTGCGGTATTCGAAGGCTCGGATGCTCTGAAAGCCATGGAGCGCGCCGGTTTGTGGGGCCAGGCCGACTACAGGGTGAACGGCGTTTCGCTGGCCAGCAAGATCGGCGATGTGGTCGTCACTGCGGCAGAAGGGCGTGATCGGGTCGGCACTGCCGGCCACTCTGGCGGCCATCCTGCCTATTCAAAGACCCTCTCGGATATTCTGCGGAACTACGATGCGCAGTATGCGTTGGGCAACAGCTCCAACAACTGGTCCGGGTATCCATCGAGGGAGTCCTGGCTCGCCGCCAAGGCAGCAGAAATTCATGGACTAGTCGCCTTTCTCAAGGTCGAGTTATCCAATCCGGGATCCGGCATCAAGCTCAACACGACGGACAAAGTACGTGTGGATCTGGACTCGAAGCTACTTTGGGACAACTTCTATCGAGAGTTCTTCAACGAGAAGACACTGACCTGGGATTCGAGGATCACGGAGCACCCCGCCTTCATTGAAGGCAGCAAGTTCCAGTTGGGCGTGCACGCGGGAGCCGGGGCTGGCGTTCTTGACGCGACTCCGGGTTCGCGCAGCATGCTCGACATCGCTACGTATCAGAAACCGAAAGATGTTATCGGCGCCATGCAGCGCGAGTTGGGAATCAACACCAGCGGAACGTCGATATTCGCCAAGGCCCATGTGCAAACGCTGTGGGGCAAGATGGTTGCCGGCCATATTGGCACGGGCATCCTGGGATTTTTCGCCGTGGGCATTGCGCAGGCCATCTTCCGTACTCAAGAGGTGATGGCGGCCGAACTTGGAAGGAGCGTCACATTCGACGAAGCGCGGCGCGAACTCGGCATCGAAGTGACCGAGCAAGGCCTGCGCCAGATGGCGGGCGAAGCCGCGTTCAACGGTGCCGTCAGCATGGTCCTGCCGTTCGGCTGGGCCAAGCAGGCATGGGATGCGCTGCTCGCCGGCGACGACATGATCGGCCTGATCAAGTTGTACGGATCGCTGTATCCGGACAACCTCTCGCTGAAGAAGCTGGTGGCAGTGGCCAAGAGCATCGAGGAGAGCGAGGGCTACAAGCAGTACAAGGATTCCAAGGAAGCATTCAGCCAGTGGCTTAACGAGACGTTCATTCCGTCCTCGGAGGGGCAGAACGTGCTCTACGGCCGGGGCGGCGTCGAGGGTATGAAGGTCGATGGGATCGACTTCAGCTGGCTGCCGCCGGGCGCCGAAGTGACGTATGTCAATGGCGAGACGATCGTGACCTTGCCAGGGAAGGACGAGCAGATCGTATTCAAGGGCGGAGAAATCTCCAAGCGCAACACCGGTCCCGGCGTTACCGTGAATTCGAAGCTGTCTCCCGACGGCGTCGTGCAGATCGTCAAGATGGAGATGGGTGGAAAAACATACACCTCTGGCGATCCCGGCGCGTTCCTGTCGTCGACGGCCTCGCAGAACGCGGCCCAGCAAGCAGCGGCGCGCGCTGCCGCGGATGCGCTGCGGATCAACGGGCGGATCACGACGGCGGCGGGCGTGAATGAAGCCCGCGACAATGCCGCGAGCAATCTGCACCTGGCCACGCGCATGGCGCTGGAGAGCGTTTCCGACCGCTGGGCGCCAATCGTGCTGGGCGGGAACATCATGAACGGCGTGTACCTGGCCTGGTCCCAGGCCGGCACCTTGAACCAGGCCTTGTCGTCGATTTCGCAGCGCCGCTGGGCCGAGGCGGCATCCATCATCGAGGTGACGTTGTGGTACATCGTCCGCACGCCCTCCGGCCCGCAGCTGCGCTCGCTCGCCGCCAATGCCGCGACCGCCGCTGTTCCCGCGGCGGCTTGGGCGCCGCATCAGGGAGCGGCGATCCATGCGGAGTACATCGCCAAGGGCTATGCCGGCATGGCCCAAGGGCAGGTGAGGGCGGCCGTCTCGGTGTTCGCCAATATCAAGCAGGATTTTTCGGCGGATGTGGCCAGCCTGCAGCAATGGATGCAGAACAAGCGGAGCCGGACGTGGCAGGGACATCCCAATGCGCTGTTGCAGACGCGCGATGCCTCGCTGATCACCATGTACACGTCGACCAATGTCGAGGTCGGCAGTACGGCCGGCCGAGACATGGTGTCGTGGATTCAGGACAGCGCCGCCGTCGACGGTTCGATCGCGGCCGCCGCGACGCAAGAGGACTCGGCTTTCGGCAGGATCACCGAAGCGGGTGCCGCGGCGGCGGTCGCCAACTTCATGGGCAAGGATGCCGACAGGCTGCAGGCCTTGTCCACCGCGAGGACGGCGGCCAACGCATTGGGCGCCGCAGTCGACGCCTTTTGGCTCGCGCATGGTCAGACCCAGGCGCTAGGCGGCAGGCTGGAACAGCTGCGGATCGAGCTGAACCGGCTGGTGCCGGTCAACGCGTCCTATAACGAACACATTCCCGGAGGCATGACCTACTGGTCGCCGAGCGACGCCCGGTTCGCGGCGGCTACGTTCTCCGCGTATGCCAAGGCGTTGCAGCATGCGGCGGATCGCAAGATCATCCTCGATGAGCTGTTGGGCGCGTTCGCGCAGTCCGCGGGCTATACGCGTGTCTATCTGGGCCGTAACGGTGAGAACGTGGCGCTGAGCGACGGTTTCAACCTGATGCTGGCGGGCGCGGGCAGCAATAGTTTCTCGCTGTCCCGCAACGTGGATCATCTGATCCTGAGTCAGACCGCCGGATCGGTCACGCTGCACGGTTTCCAGACGGGCGCCGGCGGCGACCAGGTGCAGGTGGCCGGCGTCGCCGATCAGGTGTTCCTGCGACGGATCGCGGGCGGCGTCGAGCTGGTGACGGGTGGCAAGCAAGTGCTGCTGATGGGCGCGGACATCGCCAAGCTGGACCTGTTCGCCAATCTGGCGGGCGTGACCTCGGTGTCTTTCGTCAACGATACGGCCGGCGGCGTGCGCAGCCTCCGGGGCACGCTGATGTTCGACGGGCTGGTGCACGTCAACGAACTGATCGCGTCGAACTATGGCGATTGGTTGATAGGCGGCGCGTGGAAGAGTGTGCTGCGCGGTGGTGCCGGCCGCGACACGCTGGTGGTGACGGGAACGGGCTACTACATGGACGGCGGCGCCGGCGTCGACACCGTTTCCTATCTGGAATCGGACAAGGGCGTCGTGGTCAACCTGATGGCGGGCTCGGACGATCTTGGTTCGACGCTGGTCAACATCGAGAACGTCACCGGCTCGGTGTGGAACGACAGGCTCGTCGGGTCCAGCGGCGCCAACTGGCTGGATGGCAAGGCTGGCAATGACATGATCGTTGGCGGTGGCGGCAACGATGTCTATCTGTTCGGCCGCGGCTATGGCGTTGATACCGTGCAGAACGGCGTCGCTGCCAATGGCGGCCCGAGCTCGCGGATCATCCTGGGCGCGAACCTGCGCCCGAGCGATCTGTGGTTCGAACGCCAGGGCAATGACCTCTGGATCCGCATCCTGGGAACGGACGACGCCTTGGTCGTCCAAGGCTGGTATCAGGATGCCTTCCGCAAGGTCGCGATCCTGGAGTTAGCGGACGGCCTGCGAATGGATGTCGCGGCTATCGAGGCGCTGACTGGCGCCATGCAGGCCTGGCGCGCCGATTATCCCGAATTCAACCCGGCCGTCGGCCTGCCCAGGCCAGTCGCCGTGAACGCGGAAGGCTTTTTCCGCAAGGACTATGAACTGCCCGTGGTCGGGGATCCCGTGGACGTCGCGCTGGAGACGCGCCAACTGCTCAACAGCGGCAAGGTCGCCACCTCCCTCTCCGAAGTCCGCTCGGTCGCCAGCTCCACCGCCTGGGACCGCAACAACCTGGCCAATTACATGGCGTCCGCCAACCAGCTCGGCGCCACGGTGACGCCGATCACCATTCCCGAGCGCTGGCACCTGTACCGCTACACCTCGTCCGCCGAGCCGGGCGAGTTGATCATGCTGACCTTCCACGACTGGAGCAACCCCAGTCCCGTCCTGGGCCGCCCCTCGTACGTTACCAGCTACGTGGAGTTGTCCGGCGCCGAAGCCGGCAGGTTCTACTACAACCTGCGCGTCACCAGCAACATGCAGGACTACGGCGTGCGGGATTTCTTGCGAGAAGGCCCCGCCGGGCAGGTCGGCACGCTGACCGCCTATGGCAACCAGCTGGTCGGCAGCGTGAACCAGCTGGCCGCGTACACCGCCAGCTACGAGACCGCCTTCACCGCCAGGCAATCGGCGCTGAACGCCGCCGTTGCCTCGAACGCGGCGCCCACGGCCGCGTCGGCCGCGGCGGCGGCGCAGGCCGCGCAGCAGTTCAGCGCGCAGTTGTGGACCGCGCTGGCCAATTACCAGGCCTACAGCGCGACCCTGGCCGGCCTGTATTCCCAGCTGGCCGTCTATCGCCAGTACCTGACGGGGGCGGAGCCGGCGGCGAAGTATCGCCAGACGGTCGATCGCGGCATCTGGTACGACTACGAGACGACGTTCTATTCCAGCACCGACAGCGCTCGCTACCAGGCGTTCCTGTCCGTGTGGCAGCACGGCACCAATGCCTACAACAACGCGGCCCGCTTCGCGGGCAGCTTCATCGGCTCGCTGCGCGGCCTGGACAACTTCCAGCAGGCGCACTATGCCGCCGGCGGGCAGACCGTGCAGGCAGGCACGGGCGGCGACCTGCTGATCGCCGGCAGCGGCGCCAACCGCCGCCTGGTGGGCGGCGCGGGCCGCGATGTGTTCCTGTTCGCGCAGGCCGCGGCCGGCACCGTCGATGACGTGCTGGGCTTTGGCACCGGCCTGTCGGCCGACCGCATCTGGCTGCTCCAGCCGGGCGGCGACAGCGCCTACGTCACGGTCGGCCCGAACGGCGTGGTCCTGTCCTATTCGACGGCGGGCGGACAGGCCGCGCAGCTGCGGCTGAACGGCGTGGCGCTGGCGGACCTGTCCTTCTACGACAACCTGCTCGGCGCGCGCACCGTGGATTTCAGCCGCATGGGCGCGGGCGTGTCGATCAAGCTGGACTCGTTGACGACGCGCGCCGCGGACGGCTATCTGCATGCCAGCAATCTGACCGGCAGCTACTACGACGACGTGCTGCTGGGCGACTCGCAGGACAACGTGATCATGGGCGGCGCGGGCAATGACCGCATCGCGGGCGGCGCCGGCAACAACACGCTGGACGGCGGCGCGGGCATCGATACGATCGACTATTCCGGCGCGGGCGTCGGCGTGGTGGTGGACCTGGCGGCCGGCAGCGCGCAGAACGGCATGGGCGGCACGGACAGGCTGTCGAACTTCGAGAATGTGACGGGCTCGGCCTACGCGGACAAGCTGTACGGCAATGCGCAGGACAACGTGCTGAATGGCGGGCTGGGCAACGACATCCTGGACGGCCGCGGCGGCAACGATGTGCTCATCGGCGGCGCGGGCAACGATACCTATCTGTTCGACCTGGGTTACGGCGCCGACCGTATCGTCGAAAACGACCTGACCGTCGGCAACACCGACACGGTGCTGTTCGGCGCCGGCGTCAAGGTGCAGCAGCTGTGGTTCTCGCGTTCGGGCGACGACCTGGTGGTCTCGCTGCCGGGCACGGCGGATCGCTTGACGGTCACGAACTGGTTCCTGGGCACGCAGTATCGGGTGGAGATCTTCCAGGCCGCCAGCGGCGCGCTGTTACGCGCCGAGGCGGTGCAGGCGCTGGTGGACGCGATGGCCGCCCTGTCGCCGACCGTGCCGCAGGCCGGCCTGACGGCGGAGCAGCAGAGCGCGCTATGGCCGGCGGTCAAGACTGCCTGGGGCCTGACGCGGCCCGAGGCGGTGCGCCTGGAAGGCGGCGCGGGCGACGATGTGTTGACCGGCGGCGCCGGGGACGACGTGCTGTACGGCCATGGCGGCAATGACAAGCTCTACGGCGGCGATGGCGATGATGCGCTGTATGGCGGAGACGGCAACGACCAGCTCTATGGCGGCGCGGGCAGGAACACGCTGATGGGCGGCGATGGCAACGACGCCTACTACGTCGACAGCGTCGACGACGTCATCATCGAGTTGCCCGGGCAGGGCCTGGACCGGGTCTACGCCTCGGTGAGCCATACGCTGGCCGACAATGTCGAGCTGCTGTATCTGACGGGCGACCAGGCCATCGACGGCACGGGCAACAGCGGCAACAACGTGCTGGTCGGCAACAGCGCCGCCAACACGCTGCGCGGCGGCGGCGGCGACGATACGCTCAACGGCGGCGGTGGTGACGACACGCTGATCGGCGGCGACGGCAACGACCGCTACGTCATTGCGCGAGACAGCGGCATGGACCGCATCATCGAGGACGACGACACCGCCGGCAACAGCGATGTCGTGGCCTTCAGCGAAGGCATCGCGGCGGACCAGCTCTGGTTCCGCCGGGTGGGCAACGACCTGGAGGTGCGCGTCATCGGCACCGCCGGCGGCGTGACGATCAGCAACTGGTTCTTGGGCGCGCGCTACCGCGTCGAGCAGTTCACCACCACGCAGGGCGCCATCCTGCGCGAGGACAAGGTCGAGGCGCTGGTCGCGGCGATGGCGGGGATGACGCCGCCGCCGCTGGGACAGCTCAACCTGACGGCCGCGCAGGCGCTGGCGTTGAAGACGGCGATGTCGGGAAGCTGGACGGGCGTGGTCAACGGTCCGCTCACGCTGACCGGCACGGCCGGCGACGATATCCTGGAAGGCGGCAGCAACAACGACGTGCTGTGGGGGCTGGACGGCGACGATATCCTCATCGGCAATGATGGCGACGACCATCTGCATGGCGGGGACGGCGCCAACACGCTGATCGGCGGCAAGGGCAATGACGTCTACTACATCGACAGTCCGCTGGACCGCATCATCGAGTTGGCGGGCGAGGGCGGGGATCGCGTGGAGTCGACGATCAGCTTCACACTGCCGGAGCATGTGGAAGGCCTGACGTTGAGAGGCAACGATGCTATCAACGGTACCGGCAACGACGCCCTGAACAGTATGGTGGGCAACGATGCCGCCAATATCCTCAGCGCGGGAAAGGGCAACGATATCCTCAACGGCATGGGTGGCAACGATATCTTGATTGGCGGTCTGGGTGGCGACCGCTATTTCTTCACCCAGGAGTTCGGACAGGACCGCATTATCGAGACCGAGTCGGATCCCGGTGATGTCGACGTGGCCGTGCTCGGAGGGCGCACCTTCGACCAGCTCTGGTTCCGGCGCGTCGGCGAGGACCTGGAGGTCAGCGTCATCGGCACGCAGAACCGGGTGACGGTGGAGCGTTGGTACGCCGGGCAGCAGCACCACGTCGAGAAATTCCAGGCCGGCTCCCGCTTCTTGCTGGACACCAAGGTCGACAACCTAGTGAACGCGATGGCCGGTTTCACGCCGCCTCCCAGCGGCGTCACCACGCTGCCGCCGAACTACGCGGCGGCGCTGAACCCGGTGCTGGCGGCCAACTGGCAATGATCGCTGGGGGCGGCATGTAGCTCATCGACAAGCATCCGGCGGGCCGGTAGGTCCGCCGGGGCGTGGATTGTCAGGCTGGAACAAGGCGCCAATTCCAAGACGCATGCGAAGCCGTGAGGCGGCGACAGCATCAGTCTCAGTTTTCCGGATTGCAATAAAAGTTCCATGCTTGCATGGCTTAAATATAAATAGCACTCAATACCAACTGAAACCAAGTATCGAAATATGAGCCTGGTTTCATTCAACGAGCGAACTTCCCCGGATAACGGAATCGATGCCACTTTGGTTGGTGCGGTTCTGTTGGACTGCTGAGGGGGAAGTGTGCGGCGTGGAACATTGGGCTTGATCGCAAATGGCGGACAAGCGTTCGCCGTGACGGAAGTCATGGATCCAGGGGGAGCGATGGACAACGAACAGAAGCAGGGTGCCGATCGGGGGGATGGTTGGGCTCATTACCAGTGGTCCGATGAGGAGGTGGCTGCAGCCGTGGCATATCTGAAGCAGCGAATTCCTCAAGACTGGTCGGAGCTTGAACAGCTGGAACTGACGACGGGGGATCTTACCGATGCTCCGGCTGCCGACATGGAAATGGGAGCCCTGTCGCTTGAATACAAAGAGAGATTTGACTACCGCGACATTGTTCGGCTGGCAGGGCGCGTTCGCATGGCTCGCCGGGCTGCGCTTGGCTTGAACTGATTGATTCCAGGGGCGCGGGCGATGCGGAAGATTTTGCTTTTGGACAACGACTTCCTGTCGAGAGCTTGGGCTATCGGTGGCAAGTCTTACCTGGATCAAATGGAGAATTTGGCCAGGCTTGACGGATATGCGCTCGTCGTGACAGATGTCGTCGCAGATGAAATACGCAGGGGACCCAACGGAACAGGCCTTCAGGCTTGGTTGGATTCGAAAGGGGCCGCATCTGTTCAGACGCAAGAGTCCTTGCCGTACTCGCGATTTCAAGAATCCAAGCTTGCGGGAACCGTGGCCCGCGACGCCAAATACCGTTCCCCCACCCTTGGCCTGGACGGTGGGGACGCGTCCATTCTCGAGCGCATGAGAGCCGAGAAAAAGGCCGGAAACGTGGTCGCGGTAGCATCCGACGACGGCTTTTTCCGAGGCGTTCCCACCAAGGGCGGGCAGAGCATCAAGGGTTTTGGCTTCGAGCCGTCGGCGATCACGTTGAGCACGCCGGATCTCATCAACCAGGTAGGCGTGCGCGGCAATCTGACGTCGGAGCAGCGCGCGAACATCAGCAAGCCGCCGGTATTCGATCCGACCAGTCCGTCCTATTCCAAGACGCTCTCCGGCAAGCTGCTCAGCGACGCGGAAGTGATGCGCGTGATGAAGGACGGCACCACCACGACCACCACGATCCTGTCCAAGCTTGGCGCCGGGCTGAAGTTCCTGGGCCTGGCCAGCCTGATCTACGACATTGGCACCAGCTCGGCCGAGGCGGCACAGGCCGCGGGCAAGGGCGATGCCGGGCGCGCGAGCGAGGTGATGGCGCAACTGGCGGCCCGGACTTATGGCGGGTTGCAGCTGGGCATGGCTGGCGGCGCGTTGGCGGGGGCCATGCTGGCCGGCACGCCGGTGGCCATCGCTGGCATCCTGGTCGGCGGCATCGTCGGCGGCGTGATCGGTGGAGCGGCGGGCGACGCGCTGGTGGAACGCATATGGGGCGCCGCCCGGCAGGCGATCAAATTGCTCGGCTACGGCGATATCGACGGCAAGGTCGGCCATTTCCGTCATGTGGAGCAGGACCTCGCGGCCAGGAACATGCCAGCCGACATCGCGAAACTGGTCGCGCTGGGTTTGAACGACGGCACCTTGGTCAACGCGGATTCCGCCCAGGCCCGTCAGGACTATCTGAAGCAGTTCAGCGATACGAGCGCCGGCAATGGCAATGCCCAGGCAGACGGCGACCTCGTCTTGCGCTATGTATCCCGTGGTCCGGACAGCAGCATCGTGACGATGGTCGAGGCCGGCCGCGACATCACGGTGAATCAGAACGGCAAGGTGATCGAAGAGCGTGAGTACGGTCAGAATGGCGTCACGGGCGTGAGGACGATCGATGAATGGGCAGGCGATGCCGTAGTCCGCTATTCGACGAGCGTCTATGCGCCTGACGGCCGCCTGGTCAAGACCACGGACGTCAAGCCGGATGGGCGCGTCGAGCGTTATTACGATCCCAACACCGGCAAGCGGGTGCTGGAAAAGCACTATGACGACAAAGGTGCACTCATTCCGCCGGAGGTGGTGAAAGCGCGCGATGAAGCTGAAGAACGCAAGCGGTGGGAAAGCATCGCCGCTGATCGCATCGCCGCCGAAGCCGAGCGGGAAAGAGAGAGAAAGAGGGCGGAGGAAGCGCGGATCGCGGCCGGCAATCCGCCGACTCAAGCAGGAGGCCAGGAATCTGGCGGTGCTCCTGGTGGTGGCGTGATACGCCTGCCCTTGCCGACGTTTCCTTCCGGAGGCTCGGTGCCGCCGACGGACGATGGAATCATCGTGCTGCCGCCCGTCAGGGTGTATTGGAACGACCCGGATTTCGATGAAGCCTTGCGCCAGACGGCGGGGAACTGGGAAGCGGCATTGCAGCTGATGGGTGCGCATGGCAGTGGACCTAGCGGCGCGCCGCCGGTGGTGCTCGATCTGGACCGAAACGGCGTCTTCGACATTCGCCCGTACACTGATCAGCCGTTGGATATGGCTGGCCCCCGCTTCGACTTTGACGGCGACGGCATTCCAGACAGGACGGCGTGGGTGGGCCCTGGCGACGGTTTTCTCGTCATCGATCGTGGCGCCGGGTTGGGGCCTGAGGCCGATGGCCGCATTGACCAGCCCCAGGAGCTTGCCTTCGCCCAATGGAAGACGCCGCAAGCATGGCAGGCCGAGCTGGCTGCGCAGCCGCCGGGAGCCGGGATCGACACGATCACGGACTTGTCTGCCTTGCGCCTGCTGTTCGATTCCAATCACGACGGCGTGTTGGATGGCACCGATGAGCAATGGCGGGCGTTTCGCGTGTGGCAAGACCTGGACCAGGACGGCGCAGCAACGCCGGACGAGCTGAAGACGCTGGACCAGGCCGGCATCAGCGCGATCGGCCTGGTTCCGGATACGGAATCCGCAGTCCGCTATGCGGACGGCTCGGAGATTGGCGGTACCTCACGAGCGCGAATGGCGGACGGCTCTCAAATGCTGGTCGGAGACCTGACGCTGCGCTTTCAGCCCAGTGCCGTGCGCCGTCTGGAGCCTGCCGCGTCAGCGGGCGGTGAATCAGCCGATGCGAAGCTCGAAGGCCTGGTGGCGGCGATGGCCGGATTCGCGCCGCCGGCCAGCGGCGGGTTGGCGCTGCCGACTCATGGCGTCGGCCTACCGTTGTCCGTTGTCGCCGCGAGCCTGCAATGAGGGAAGGAACGAGGCGCCCGGCAAGATGAAGCACATCGACGAAGCATCTGGCGGGCCGGGCGGCCAACCGGCGGACGCGCGCGGGCCGCATGGCGCGCCCACGGCCACGCCCGACACCGGCCTGCTCTGCCTCGCCATGCTGGCCCGCTACCACCAGGTCGCCGCCGACCCGGACCAGCTGGCTCACGAATTCCGCGCCGATGGCGCGCCATTCGGCGTGACCGAGATCCTGCTCGCCGCGCGCAAGCTGGACCTGCGCGCCCGTCGCGCCAAGGTGCGTGTGGATCGGTTGACGACGACGCCCTTGCCGGCCATCGGTCGTGACAGCGAAGGCAATTTCTTCATCCTGGCGCGCGTCGATGCCGGCAAGGCGCTGATCCAGGATCCGCGCCGCAGCGGCCCCACCGAGCTGACGCTTGATGAGCTGGAGCGGACCTGGACCGGCGAGCTGATCCTGGTGGCCTCGCGCGCCTCGATCACCGGCGCGCTGGCCAAGTTCGACTTCAGCTGGTTCATCCCGGCGGTGGTGCGCTACCGCAAGCTGCTGCTCGAAGTGTTCCTGGTGTCCTTCGTCATCCAGTGCTTCGCGCTGGTGACGCCGCTGTTTTTCCAGGTGGTGATGGACAAGGTGCTGGTGCACCGCAGCTTCACCACGCTGGACGTGATCGCGGTCGGGCTGCTGGCGGTGGTGGCGTTCGAGGTCGTGCTGACCGCGCTGCGCAGCTATGTGTTCGCGCACACGTCCAGCCGCATCGACGTGGAGCTGGGCGCGCGCCTGTTCCGGCATTTTCTGAACCTGCCGCTGGGCTATTTCCGCGCGCGCCAGGTGGGCGATTCCGTGGCCCGGGTGCGGGAATTGGAGAACATCCGCTCGTTCCTGACCGGCAATGCCATCACGGTGGTGCTGGACCTGTTCTTCTCCATCGTGTTCCTGGCCGTGATGGCCTACTACAGCGTCTGGCTGACGCTGATCGTGGTGGCGTCGCTGCCTTGCTACGTGGTGCTGTCGCTGGCTTTCACGCCCACGCTGCGGGCGCGGCTGAACGAGAAGTTCAACCGCGGCGCGGAAAACCAGTCCTTCCTGGTGGAAACGATCAGCGGCGTGGAGACGGTCAAGGCCAGCGCGGTCGAGCCGCAGTGGATCCGCAAATGGGACAACCAGCTGGCGGCCTACGTCAAGGCGGCCTTTCGCACGACCGCGATCGGCACCGTGGCCAACGGCGGCGTGACCTTCGTCAGCAAGCTGGTGACGGTGGCCACCATGTGGCTGGGCGCGCGGCTGGTGATCGACGGGCAGCTGACCGTGGGGCAGTTGATCGCCTTCAACATGCTGTCGGGCAATGTGGCAGGACCGGTGATGCGGCTGGCGCAGCTGTGGACGGATTTCCAGCAGGTGGGCATCTCGATGCAGCGGCTGGGCGACATCCTGAACACGCGCACCGAGGTGCATACGCCCAGGCCGGCCCTGCCGCCGGTGCAGGGCGGCATCGAGTTCGACCGGGTCGAGTTCCGCTACCGGCCCGGCGCGCAGCCGGCGCTGCGCGGCGTGTCGCTGCGGGTTCAGCCGGGCGAGACCGTGGGCATCGTCGGCCGTTCGGGTTCGGGCAAGAGCACGCTGACCAAGCTGGTGCAGCGGCTGTACCAGCCCGAGCAGGGGCGGGTGCTGGTGGATGGCGTGGACATCTCCACCATCGACGCCAGCTCGCTGCGCCGGCAGATCGGCGTGGTGCTGCAGGAGAACGTGCTGTTCAACCGCAGCATCCGCGACAACATCGCGCTCAGCGACCCCGGCATGCCGCTGCAGCGGGTGATGCAGGCGGCGCAGCTGGCCGGCGCGCACGAGTTCATCGCCGAGCTGCCGGAAGGCTACGACACCATGGTGGGCGAGCATGGCGCCACGCTGTCGGGCGGGCAGCGCCAGCGCATCGCCATCGCCCGCGCGCTGCTGTCGAATCCGCGCATCCTGATCTTCGACGAGGCCACCAGCGCGCTGGACTACGAGTCCGAGCGCATCGTGCAGCAGAACATGCGCGAGATCAGCCGCGGGCGCACCGTGCTGATCATCGCGCACCGGCTGTCCGCCGTGAAGGACGCGCACCGCATCGTGGTGATGGATCGCGGCGATATCGTCGAGGAAGGCACGCACGCCGACCTCCTTCAACGCGAACAGGGGCAGTACGCCGCGCTGTATCGCATGCAGCAGGGGTAGCGATGGCGCTGGGACATGCACTGGGCGCGTGGCGTGATCTGGTCCGCCGGTACGGGTCGGTGTTCGCCGCTTCCTGGCGCGAGCGCAAGTCGTGGGAACGCACGCGCTATCGCAGCGACGAGGCCGAGTTCCTGCCCGCCGCGCTGTCCTTGCAGCAGCAGGCGGTGTCGCCCGCGCCCCGGGTGGCGATGTGGCTGCTGATCGCCTTCGCGGCGCTGGCGCTGGCGTGGTCGGTGCTGGGCCGGGTCGATATCGTGGCGACGGCGCAGGGCAAGATCATTCCCAGCGAAGGCACGCAGGTGGTGCAGCCGATCGGCACCGCCACCGTGAAGGCCATCCATGTGCGCGAAGGGCAGGCGGTGCGGGCCGGCGACCTGCTGATCGAGCTGGACGGCACCGTGACGCGGGCCGAGCAGCAGCGCATCGTCAACGAATTGCAGACCTGGGCGCTGCAGGCGGCCCATGCCGAGGCCATGCTGGTGGCCATCGACCAGGGCAGCGCGCCGGTATTGGAACCGGTGCAGGCCGATCCCAGGGCGGCCGAGGACGTCCGGCGCCTGGCGCGCGCCGAGTTTCTGGCGCTGCAGGCCAAGCTGGCCGGCATCGACGCCGAAATCGCGCGACGCCAGGCCGAGCTGCAGACCACGCAGGCGCTGGCGCGCAAGCTGGAGCGCACGTCGCCCATCGCGCGCCAGCGCGCCGAGTCGCTGAAGGAGCTGGCCGGCGACCAGTATGTCGCGCGCAACGCCTATCTGGAGCGCGAGCGCGAGCGCATCGAGCAGGAATCGGACCTGGCCATGCAGCGCAGCCGGCTGAAAGAGATCGAGGCGACCATCGCCGAGGCGCGGCAGCAGCGCGAGACCGTGCGCGCCGATGCCCGACACGCCAGCCTGAACCGGCTGAACGAGGCGCGCCAGCGCATGGCGCTGCTGGAGCAGGACCTGGTCAAGGCGCGTCAATCCGAGCATCTGACCCGGCTGACCGCGCCGGTGTCCGGCACGGTGCAGCAGCTGGCCGTGCGCACCGTGGGCGGCGTGGTGACCGAGGCGCAGCCGCTGATGCTGGTGGTGCCGCAGGAGCATCTGCTGGAGATCGAGGCCTTCCTGGAGAACAAGGACGTGGGCTTCGTGAGGCCTGGGCAGGAAGCCGAGGTGAAGATCGAGACCTTTCCGTATACCAAGTACGGCATCGTGCCGGGCACGGTGAAGTCGGTGTCCGATGACGCCATCAACGACGAGAAGCGTGGGCTGGTCTATTCGATGCGCGTCGAGATGGCGCGCTCGACCATCGCGGTCAACGGCGCCGATATCCGCCTGGCTCCTGGCATGGCGGTGACGGCGGAAATCAAGACGGGCCGGCGACGGGTCATCGAGTATTTCCTGGATCCGCTGATGCAGTACGGCATGGAAAGCATCCGGGAGCGCTGATGCACGAGATTCGGGGATATTCGTGGCGCGATGCCGGGTCCGTAGTGGGCATGCTGTGCGCCGGACTGCTGCTGGCGCTGTGCGCGCCGGAGGCCGGCGCGGCCGGGCTGATGCAGTTCTACGGCATGGCGCTGGAGAACGATCCGGCCTATCTGGCCGCCGGCAAGGAACGCGACGCTGGCCTGGAAGAGCGCAACAAGGGGCGGGCCGGCCTGCTGCCGAACATGGCGTTCCAGTACCGCAACGGGCGCAACCGTTCGGAAGTGACCCAGCCCACCTTTTTCGGCGAGCAGACCACCGACCGCAGCTATCGCAGCAGCTCGTCCTCGCTGACGTTGCAGCAGCCGATCTTCGATTACGAGGCCATCTCTTCCTACTACTACGGCGTGGCCCAGGCGCGCCACGCCGACGAGCGTTTCCGCAGCCGCAGCCAGGAACTGGCCGTGCGGGTGGCGCAGGCCTACATGGATGCGCTGTACGCCACCGACCAGATCGACCTGGTGCGGGTGCAGAAGCGCGCCTATGAAGCGCAGAAGACGCAGAACGAGCGCTGGCTGGCGGCTGGCGAGGGCAATCGTACCGACGTGCTGGAGACCCAGGCGCGCTACGACCTGGCGCTGGCGCAGGAGATCGAGGCGCAGGACAACCTGGACGCGGCGCTGAACACGCTGGCCGCCATGGTGGGCGAGCCGATCGACGCCGCCGACCTGGACGCGCTGGGCGGTCAGTTCGCGGTGCGGCCGCTGGCGCCGAACGACTTCGAGCACTGGCGCGCGCAGGCGCTGGCGCACAACCCCGAGCTGATCGCGCTGCGCCATTCGGCGGATGCCGCCGACCTCGCCATCGGCAAGGCCCGCGCCGGCCACATGCCCAAGGTCAGCGCCTATGCCAGCGCCGGCCGCGACAAGTCCAGCTCTGAAAGCACCTACGGGCAGAAGTACGTGACGAATTCGTTCGGCCTGCAGGTCAGCATCCCGATCTTCGCCGGCGGCGGCGTGTCGTCATCCGTTCGGCAGGCCGTCGACAACCGCGACCGGCTGCGCTACGAGAACGACGCCAAGACGCGCGAGGTGCTCAACGAGCTGCGCAAGCAGTTCAACCTGTACAACAGCAGCGTCGCCAAGCTGCGCGCCTACCAGCTGGCGGTGGACTCCGCGCGCGAGCTGACTGTTGCCGTGCGCAAGAGCGTAGCGGGCGGAGAACGGGTCAACGCCGATGTGCTGGATGCCGAGCAGCGCTATTTCGACGCCTTGAAGAACCTGGCGCAGGCGCGTTACGCGTATCTGCTGGCCGGGCTGAAGGTCAGGCAGCTGGCGGGTACGCTGGCGGCGGGCGATGTGCGCGAGGTGGATGGCTATTTCGCGGCGCGCAAGGTCCGGACGGTGATTGCGGATGCTCCCGAGGATTCGGGGGCTTCCACGATGCCCATGAGCAGGATGCAGAAGCGGTGAGGCGGTTCGGCGCCTGGTTCACCAAAATTGGGGGATCATAGCCGTCGAGGTTTCAGAACCGTCTGATATTCCTGGGTTCGAAATACTGGGATCGTCCGAAGTGTTGCATCGGCCATCGCGGACACGGCCACATCCTCAGTAAGGCTTGCCAGAGCTGGATCGGTGGAGACATGAGATGCCCGCCCAATCCAGAAGGACTCGCCATGTCCAAATATCCGCCTTCCCTCATGCTGGGGCTGCTCGGCACAGCCCTGGCGACGTTTCCCCTTGTCGGCCATGGCGCCGATCGGGGCGGGGTCTTCGTGACCTCAGCCTCGTCCAATCGCCATGTCGTGATCAATCCGGGCGACACGATCAACCATGACGGACCGGGTCCGGCGATTTACCTCGTGGGTGAATCCAACACCGTGACCGGCAGCAACATAACCATCACGACGGGCACGACGGATCCAGGCAACAAGGTGGGGGGCGTCCGTGCGCGCGGCGGCACCGTTTCGTTGCAGGACAGCTCGGTGACCACCCATGGCGACGACGCTATCGGGCTGCAGGCCGATCCGCTCCATGACTCGGCGAACATCAGTGTCACGAGGGTGCGCGTCGAAACCTTCGACGAGGGCGCGCTAGGGGCGGTGGCCAGCGGCGCAGGCGCCAGCGTCGATCTGACGGATTCATCCATCGTGACGCACGGCTATCTGGCCAGCGGCCTGCTCGTGGTGGGAAAGGGGGCCGTGATCTCGGCCTCCGGCAGCGACATCCGCACCGTGGCGCGGGGCACCGCTGGCGCGGAAGTGGTGAGCAATGGCAGGCTGGACCTGGCCAATACCCGCATCAGCGTGCAGGGCGCGGACGCGCGCGGCATTTCCAGCTACGCGGCCCAGGCGGGCAGCCGGAACAGCATCACGCTGACGCGCGGCAGTCGCGTGGAGACGCAGGACGGCGTGGCCTTGCTGGCCGCGGGTGGCGATCATGTTTTTTCGCTGGACGGCGCCGAGATCAATGCGCGTAGCGCAGGCGCGCTCGAGGGGGGCGTGCTGCTGCGTTCGCAATCCACCGGCCAGGCCAGCGGTCTGCGCGCCCCCAGCGGCAGCGCCGCGAACGCGGATATCGCCACGGGGCGCATCCAGCTGGACGCCGCGGCTTCCCGGCTGAACGGCGACGTGCTGATCGAAAGCGGCAGCGCGGACATCACGCTCGGACGCGGCTCGGTGCTGACCGGCGCGCTGGTCGAACGCGGCGGCGGCCGGGTCAATCGTCTGGCGGTGGATGCGTCCAGCGTCTGGAACGTGCGCGCCGATTCGTCGCTGGCGCTGCTGGACAATGCCGGTACGGTCGCGTTCGTGGCGCCGGGCGCCAACGGCGGCTTCAAGACCCTGACCGTCAATCGGTACGTGGATGGCGGGCTGCTGGTGCTGAATACGCGGTTGGGCGATGACGCTTCGCCCACGGACCGGCTGGTGATCGATGGCGGTTCGGTCACGGGCGGCGCTTCGTTGCGCATCATCAATGCCGGCGGAAGCGGGGCGCAGACGAAGCAAGGCATCCGGGTGGTGCAGACGCTTCATGGCGGCACGACGACGCCGGACGCCTTCCGGCTGGATGCGGGCTCGACCGGCTTTCGCCAAGGCGCCGGCACGCTGGCCGTGAACGGCTACGAATACAGCCTGGTACGCGGCGGTCAGGGCGGCGTGGCGCCAGACTGGTATCTGACCTCCGCGCCTTATACGCCCGCGCCGCCGGCTCCCGCCCAGCGGCAGGAAATGACGCCGCAGGTTGCCGTCCAGCCGCAGCTGCCAGCCGCCGCGCCCTGGCGCAACGTGTCGCCCGAGAGCGGCGCCTACATCGGCAACCAATTGGCCAGCGCCGCGTTCTTCACCCATGGCCTGCACGATCGCGTGCCGTCATGCGGCGCTTGCGGCGAGGCCAGGGACGCCTCTGCCGAGGGCGGAGCCGCGTATCGAGGTATCTGGACGCGCGTGCAGGGCCGCCAGGACAGCGGACTGCGCATGGCGGAAGGCCGTGTCGGGATCGAGCGCAGCAGCCAGATCGTGCAGCTGGGCGGGGACCTGCTGACCGCGCCGCTGGGCGGCAAGGGGGCGGTGCACCTGGGGCTCATGGGCGGCTACGGCAGTGCGCGCACGACGTCCACCTCCAGCCTGGCGCTGCCGGGGGGCGCGACGGCGCAGGCACGGGCGCGCGGCAAGGTGTCCGGCTATTCGGCGGGCGTGTATGGCACGTACTACCAGGATGACGCCAGCCGCATGGGCGCCTATGCCGACGGCTGGCTGCAGTACGGCCGCTTCAACAACCGGATCGACAGCGAGCTGGGGTCGGCGCGCTACGACGCCACCTTGTGGAGCGCCTCGGCCGAAACCGGCTATGCGCTCCAGCCTTTCGCCGAGCGATCGCCGCTGGGGCCGCTCGTTGTCGAGCCGCATGTCCAGCTGGTCTACAGCCACTACGATGCGCAGGATGCCGTGCTGCAGGGGACCCGCATGGGCGATGGCAACCCCGGCGCCTGGGACGCGCATGCTGGCGTGCGCATGTATCCCGCGGCCATCGCGGGGGCGCCGGCGGTGCGTCCGTTCTTGGAACTGGATTGGTTGCACCGCTTCAATACGCCGTCCGTGCGGATGGGGCCCAACACGCTGGCCGCCGCGTCCTCGCGCGACAGCCTGGAATTGACCCTGGGGGCCGAGGGACGGGTCAATCACAGGCTGCTGGTGGCTGGCCACGTTTTCGGCTATGAGGGCCGGGGCGGCCAGCACGGCTACGGCGGCATGGTGGACGCGGGCTACCTCTGGTAAGCCGGCCTCAGCGTTCCTCGCGCAGCGTTCCCGCCAGGATGTCCTCGCGCAGCGTCTCCAGGATGCGGCAGAACACCGTCGCGGGCAGCGAGGTGGCGGGCGACTCGGGCGCGCCGGTCTCATGCGCGATCGCCGTGCCCGCGGTGGACGCCAGCGCCTGGCGCAGTCCGGTGCTTTGCGACACGCGGGCGCGGATGGCGCGTTCGATCAGGCGATGGTGTTCGGCCGAGCCATAGGCGATACGCGCGCCTTGCCAGTGCACGGCATCGCGGCGGGCGCCGTCGCCCAGGCGCTTGGCGTCCCAGCCGCTGGCCTGGAACGCGGCCGCTCGGACCGGATCGTCTTCGGGAAACTTGATGCCCTGGATGAAGCCTTCGATGGAGGCGTACAGCGCGCCGTCCAGCACGAAGGGCGACAGGCAGAAGTTCGACAGCGCCTGGCCGCGCCAGTCGCTGGCGTTGGCGGAGATGTTCACGGCGGGCGGGGGTGAGGACATCGGCGGGGTCTCGTCTGGCGGCGGAGGGGCCCTCAAACATACCCGCGCGGCGGGCCGGCGGCAAATGGCGCCGCCGCCGGCCGCGTCTTCATGCGTTCATTGCTTCAGGTTCAGCTTGGGCATCAGCGTCTTGACGGCCTGGTTCTGCCGCTCGATGTCGGCGACGAAGGCCGGCGTGTCGGCATAGGACGGCGTGAGGTTCTGCTTGGTCATGGTTTCCTGGAACTTGGGCGAGGCGGCCAGCTCCCTGGACACCGCGAGCCATTTCTCCACCGCCTCTCGCGGCGCGTTCCTGGGCAGGCCCAGTCCGCGCCACACGCTGAACTGCAGGTCGTGGCCCAGCTCTTTCAAGGTCGGCGCGTCCAGCCCGGCGACGCGCTTTTCAGACATGACCGCCAGCGTGCGCAGCTTGCCGCTTTCCACGTGCTGGCGCAGCTCGGCGTAGGCCACGGTGGTGGCCTGCACATCGCCGGCGAGCAGGCCCATGATGGCCGGCGCGGAGCCGTTGTAGGGGATGTGTTCCAGCTGCGCGCCGATGGCCTCGGCGAAGGCGCCGGCGGCCACGTGCGGAATGGTGCCGTTGCCGGCGTTGGAGAACGCGACCTTGCCGGGGTTGGCCTTCACGTGCTGGATGAATTCCTGGGCGGTCCGCCACGGCGCGTCGGCGCGCACGGTGATCGAGGACGGGTCGTCGGTGAAGCGCGCGATCGGCTGGAAGTCGCCGACGGTGACCTTGCCGATGCCCATCAGCGGCACAACCAGCATCTCCGGCGTCATCAGGATCAGGCGGTAGCCGTCGTCGGAGCCGGCCACATAGGACCAGCCGATGGAGCCGCTGCCGCCGGGGCGGTTCAGCACGACCACGGACTGGGGCATCAAGGGACGCGCGGCGTCGGCGATGGCGCGCGCCGTGTTGTCGCTGCCGCCGCCGGGCTGGTAGGACACGACCAGTTCGATCGACTTGGTCGGATAGCTGTCCGCGGCCTGGGCGGCGGCGCCGCAGCAGGCGGCGGAAAGCAGGAGCAGGTTGAGCAGTTTCATGGGATTCGGGTGTTGCCTTGAGCGGGGTTGGGGCGCCGATCTCGCTGCATCGAATGCCGCCCGCGGCGCCGGCGGGAGGCGTGCCGGCTCGCGCCGGCGGGGTCTTGGGGTTGGTACGCCAGGCCTCAGTAGCCCAGCGCCTTCAGGTCCTCCAGGGTGCGCTTGACGATGGCGATGCTGCGTTCGCGTTCCTCGCCGGCCAGGTCCAGGCGCGGCGGCTTCACCGTTTCGGCCGAGCCGGTGATCAGGTGCTCGGCCAGCTTGATGTGTTGCACCAGCTTGACCACGGTATCCAGGTGAAAGAGCGGCGTCAGCGCGGCGTAGAGCTTGCGCGCCTGCGCGAAGTCGCCGGCCATGGCCAGTTCCAGCAGCCGCACCGATTCCCTGGGCAGGGCATTGGCCATGCCCGACACCCAGGCCCGCGCGCCCAGCGCCGCGCTCTCGACGATCAGGTCGTCGACGCCGCAGACCACGGCCAGGCGGTCGCCGAAACGCGACACCAGGTCGGTGACGCGGGTGGTGTCGTAGGACTCTTCCTTGATGGCGGTGATGGTGGGTGATTCCAGCAGTTCGGCGACCACGTCCGGCGTCAGGTCCACGCCATAGCCGCGCGGGTTGTTGTAGAGCAGGATCTCCAGCCGCGAGGCCTGCGCCACGCCGCGGTAGAAAGCGATCGTCTCGCGCGCGTCGGACTTGTAGGTCAGCCCGGGAAACACCATCAGGCCATCCACGCCCAGCTTTTCGGCTTCGCGGGCGTAGGCGGCGGCGCGCGCCGTGCTGGTTTCCGCCAGCCCGGAGATGACCGGGACGCGGCCGCGCACCGTGTCCAGCGCGGTGCGCAGCACGGTCAGTTTCTCCTCGGGCGCGAGCTGGGCGTTCTCGCCCACCATGCCCATCATCACGACGCCGCTGACGCCATTGGCGATCAGGCGTTCCAGCCCGGCGCGGATGGCGTCGGTGTCCAGCGAGAAATCCGGTTTCAGCTTGGTGGTGACGGCGGGGAAAACGCCTTTCCATTGGATGGCCATGTGTACGCTCCTGGGCGATGGGGAAGAAAGCAGGCGGAAATTCGGCACGGTTTATGGTTACTTTATATTGGATCCAATTTAAGGGGGCATGTCTGCACCCGATGACATCTCCTGTGCCGCTTCGGCAAACGCTGCGACCGGTTCATCTGGAACCGTCATCGGCAACGGACAGGGATTTTGGATCCAATATAATTCTGCGACTAGCTTGCGGGATCCGTGCGTTCTTGTCTCTGCGGGGTTCCCCTAGTGTCCGCATTCCGGGCGTGCCGCCACCCTGGGGTGCCGCCGTGGTCCGCCGCAGGCGGCTTGCGGTTCGCAGTCGCCTGGCCAGGGCATGCTGGCCCGCCCCTTGCAGCAGAGGCTATCGCAGTGACCAGACATTCTTCCCCGTCCGACGCCAACCGTCAGCGCATCGTGCGCAAGACCACGACCGAGCTGGTGGCCGACGTATTGCGGGATCGCATCCTGTCGGGCGACATCCCGCCGGGCGAACCGCTGCGCCAGGAACTGTTCGCCGAGGAGCTGGGCGTCAGTCGTATTCCGGTGCGCGAAGCGCTGCGCCTGTTGAGCGCGGAGGGGCTGGTCGACACCATCGCTCACCGGGGCGCCTTCGTGACCATGCTGTCGCGCGCGGAAGTGCAGGAGTTCTTCGAGCTGCGGCTGCGGCTGGAACCCTGGATCCTGCGCGAGGCGATTCCGCTGCTGGAAGCCGCCGACCTGTCGCAGGCCTCGGAGGTGGTGGCGCGCATGGACGGGGCCGAGCCCAGGCAGTGGGGCCAGCTGAACTGGCAGCTGCATGAACACCTGTACCGCGCGGCGCGGCGACCGGCGGCCCTGGGCATGATCCGCGCGCTGCATGAAAAGTCCGAGCGCTATTTCCGTTTCCAGATCGTCAACGCGCCCATCCGGCAGCAGGCCCACGACGAGCACACGGCGCTGATCGCGCTGTGCCGCGAGGGGCAGGCGGACGACGCCGGCGCGGCGCTTGAGCGGCATATCGAGCAGGCCGCGGCGCAGATCCTGGACATCGTCGACCGTTTGCTGGAAAGCAGCGCGGCCGCGCCGGGCTGGAGCGACGCGCAGGCTGGGGCCAGGCCCGCCTGATGCGCGCTGCTGTCGTTTCTCAGGCGTCGCGGTTGAAGCGCGCCCGGTAGTCGGCGGGCGAGACGCGCAGCCGCCGCTGGAACACGCGCCGCATGTTGTCCGCGTTGCCGAACCCGCAGTCGTAGGCGATGGCCTTGAGCGGCTGGCGGCTGCCTTCGAGCAGGCGGCGCGCGGCATCGACGCGCGCGCGCTCGATGAACTCGCGCGGCGTGATGCCGGCGGCCTGCGTGAAATGGCGCGCGAAACTGCGCGCGCTCATGCCGGCGATGGCGGCCAGCCTGGCCACGCTGTAGTCGTCGCCAGCGTGTTCCATCACATGAGCCTGCACCCGCGCGATCGGCGTGCCCGGATCCTGCGGCGCGCTCAGGTAGGGGCTGAACTGCGATTGTCCGCCTTGCCGCTGCGCTACCACCACCAGCTTCTGCGCGATGCGCAGCGCCAGTTCCGCGCCGTGGTCCTCGGCCACCAGCGCCAGGGCCAGGTCGATGCCGGCGGTTACGCCGGCCGAGGTGATCAGCGCGCCGCTGCGCACATGGATGCGGTCCGGCTCGACCCGCGCGGCGGGAAAGCGGGCCGCCAGCTCATCGGCGAATTCCCAATGCGTGGTGACGGTATGCCCGTCCAGCAGCCCGGCGTGGCCGAGCGCGAAGGCGCCGGTGCAGATCGATCCATGCACGCGCGCGCATGGGCAAGCCCGCCGCAGCCAGCCGCTCAAGGCGGGGTCGTGCGCGGGCGTGGGACCGCCCGCCGCCAGCACCACGTCGTAGCGGTCGTTGGCGTTCGCGCAGCGCAGGTCGGGCAGCATGCGCGATCCGTTGGACAGGCGCACCGGCCCGTCCTGCGGGGACACCAGCAGCAGGCGGTAGCCAGCGCCTTCGCCGAGCAGCGCGGTGGCAGCCGAAAACACATCCATGGGGCCGGCCAGGTCCAGCGCCGCCGCGTCCGGGCCGAAGGCGAGGGCGACGCTGCGCGGCGCGGGCATCAGGCCGCGCTCCAGGCGGTGGCGCGAACGGGCTTGCGTTTGGCCGGATCTGCCTGTGCCGCGGCGTTGTCGCCAGCGGGCGCCGACACTATAAAAACAGGGCGAAAACGCATAGACACTTTATCGAGACTGTAATGAAGATCGTATGTTTCATGTACCCGGGTTTCACGGCGCTGGACCTGGTGGGACCGGTGACCGCCTGGGGCGCCATGCCGGACGTGGCGTTCGAGTTCGTGGCATCCGCCAAGGGCGACGTGCTCACCGATTCCGGGCTGACGCTGCGCGCCACGCATGACTTTACCGACTTTTCCGCCGCGCCCGATGTGCTGCTGGTACCGGGCGGCGCGCTGCCGACGTTCGAGGCGCTGCAGGACGACGCCTTGCTGGACGCGATCGCGCGGGCGGGTGAGGGCGCGGCCTGGGTGACCAGCGTATGCACGGGCGCGCTGCTGTTGGGCGCGGCGGGTCTGCTGCGCGGCTACCGTTCGGCCAGCCACTGGACCGCGCGCCACTACCTGGATCAGTTCGGCGCGATACCCGATGCGGCCCGCGTCGTCATTGATCGCAACCGCGCCAGCGGCGGCGGCGTCACCGCCGGCATCGACTTCGGCCTGTCGATGATCCGGCACTGGCGCGGCGAGGAGACATCGAAGCTGATCGAGCTGGTGCTGGAATACGCGCCCGAGCCGCCCAACGCCTGCGGTCGCCCCGAACTGGCCGACGCCGCCACGCTGGCGCAGGCGCGCGCGCTGACCGGGCCGATGATGCCGGCGGAGCTGGTGCGGGCGGCGGCGCTGCGGCGTGGTTTCGCGGCTGGTTGAACCGGCTGCCGCCAGGCCGGCGGCGCGCGTTGGCGAGCGGCCGGGCAGTTACCGCGAGCGCGATGCCGCCTTCGATTTGATCTTCAAACTCTCCGGATCCGGGTTTTCCCGGTTCCTCCCATTTCTTCAAATTTGTATGATGACCCGATAACTTAAACCCAAAGAGACACGCTGTCGCGGCGCCTCGTCCGGGCCGCGCTGGCGGCCGGCCGGGCGTCTGCCCGGCGCAAGGCCATGACCGAAGACGCCCTTTCCGAGTCCCGCATCCGCGAAGAAATCTGCACTGTCGGCGCCAGCCTGTACAACCGTGGCTATACCGTGGGCGCCGCCGGCAATATCAGCGCGCGCCTGGACGACGGCTGGCTGATCACGCCCACCGACGCCTGCCTGGGCCGGCTCGATCCCGCCGCGTTGTCCAAGGTCGATGCCGCAGGCAACTGGGTGTCCGGCGCCAAACCGTCCAAGACCCTGGCGCTGCACCAGGGCATCTACCGCGCCAATCCCGACGCGCGCGGCATCGTGCACACGCATTCCACCCATCTGGTGGCGTTGACGCTGGCCGGCGTCTGGCGCCCGGACGAAGTCCTGCCGCCGATCACGCCCTACCAGGTCATGAAGGTCGGGCGCATTCCGCTGATCGCCTATCGCCGTCCCGGCGATCCCCAGGTCGCCGCCGAGGTGGCGGCGCTGGCCGCCCAGGTGCGCGGCGCGCTGTTCGAGCGGCTGGGGCCGGTGGTCTGGGAACGCTCGGTGGCGCATGCCGCCTACGCGCTCGAAGAACTCGAGGAAACCGCGCGCCTGTGGCTGATGAGCCGGCCGCGTCCCGAGCCGCTGGACGCCGCCGCGCTGGAGGAACTGCGCGCCGTGTTCGGCGCCCGCTGGTGATTTTCCCGACCACCAAGCCCGCCGGCCGCGAGCAAGCGGACCGGCGCGGCGCAAGACCCTGGAGACAACGATGACCCGGATGGACATGGCCGTGGAGACGGCCGCCGGCAGCACCCCGCAGGATCCCGAGGCCCGCGCCACCGCGCGCGCCTACGCCAAGGTGTTCTGGCGCCTGGTGCCCTTCCTGATGCTCTGCTACGTGATCGCCTACCTGGACCGCGTCAACGTCGGCTTCGCCAAGCTGCAGATGTCGCAGGACCTGGGTTTCAGCGAAGCGGTGTTCGGCCTGGGCGCGGGCGTGTTCTTCCTGGGCTATTTCCTGTTCGAGGTGCCCAGCAACCTGCTCATGCACCGTATCGGCGCGCGCATCTGGATCGCGCGCATCATGATCACCTGGGGCCTCCTGTCCGCCATGTTCATGTTCGTCGAGACGCCCACCGGCTTCTACGTGCTGCGCTTCCTGCTGGGGCTGGCCGAGGCGGGCTTCTATCCGGGCGTGATCCTGTACCTGACTTATTGGTATCCGGCGCAGCGCCGCGCCAAGATCATCGCGCTGTTCATGTCCGCGATTCCCGTGGCCGGCATCTTCGGCAATCCGCTGTCGGGCTGGATCATGGAAGCCTTCCACGGCGCGCACGGCCTGCAGGGCTGGCAGTGGATGTTCCTGATCGAGGCGCTGCCGGCCATCCTCATCGGCATCGTCACCGTCATGTACCTGGATAACGGCATCGACCGCGCCAAGTGGCTCAGCGACGAGGAAAAACGGCTGCTGACGCGCGAGATCGAGGCCGACCAGAAGCAGGCCGGCGCGCAGCGCCATTCGCTGCGCGAGGTCTTCGCCGACAAGCGCGTCTGGTGGATGTGCCTGATCTACTTCACCTTCGTGGCCGGCCAGTACGGGCTGACCTTCTGGATGCCCACGCTGGTCAAGTCCACCGGCGTGAGCGGCGCGTTCAAGATCGGGCTGCTCAGCGCCATCCCCTTCCTGTGCGCCATCGTGGTCATGAACCTGCTGGGCCACAGCGCCGACCGCCGCCGCGAACGCCGCTGGCACCTGATCGTGCCGGCCCTGGCGGGCGCCATCGGTTTCGCCGCCACGGCCTCGTTCGCCGACAACACCGCCATGTCGCTGCTGTTCCTGTCGCTGGCCGCGGCCGGCGTGCTGACCTGCGCGCCGCTGTTCTGGTCGCTGCCCACCGCCTTCCTGTCGGGCACGGCCGCCGCCGCCGGCATCGCCATCGTCAACTCCGTGGGCAACCTCGCGGGCTTTGTCAGCCCCTACATGGTCGGCTACCTGAAGGACCTGACCCAGTCCACGCAGTCCGGCATGTACGTGCTGGCCGCGCTGCTGGTGCTGGGCGCCGTCGCCGTGTGGCTGACGCCGGCGCGGATGGTGAACCGATAGCTTCATACCAACAAGGAATCGCCGTGCCGCGCCTGGCTGCCAACCTCAGCATGATGTACACCGAGCATCCCTTCCTGGAACGCTTCGCCGCGGCCGCGCGCGATGGCTTCCAGGCGGTGGAGTTCCTGTTCCCCTACGAGCATCCCGCCGCCGAGATCCGCGCGCGGCTGGACGTGCATGGTCTCGCGCAGGCGCTGTTCAACGCGCCGCCCGGCGACTGGCAGGCCGGCGAGCGCGGCATCGCCTCGCTGCCGGGCCGGCAGGATGAGTTCCGGCGCGGACTGGACCAGGCGCTGGAATACGCCGCGCGGCTCGGCAACCGCAGCCTGCACGTGATGGCGGGGCTGATCGCGCCCGGCCAGGACCGGGCCGCGCATCGCGCCGCGTACCTGGAAAACCTGGACCACGCCGCGCGTCTGGCGGCCGGCGCCGGCATCACCATCGTGATCGAGCCGATCAACCCGCGCGACATGCCGGGCTTCTTCCTGACCCGCCAGGACGAGGCCCAGGCGATCCGCGCCGAGCTGGGCGCGGCCAACCTGAAGGTGCAGTTCGACTGCTATCACTGCCAGATCGTCGAGGGCGACCTGGCCATGAAGCTGCGCCGCGACATGGCCGGCATCGGCCATATCCAGATCGCGGGCGTGCCGGACCGGCACGAACCCGACCTGGGCGAGCTGAACTACCCCTACCTGTTCGAGCAGATCGACGCGCTGGGCTATGAAGGCTGGATCGGCTGCGAGTACCGGCCTCGCGCGGGCACGTCGGCCGGCCTGGGCTGGGCGCGGCCCTATCTGAACCGGAGCGCCTGATCCGGCGCGCCATGTATTCCTGAATCCGCTACGAGGCACACAGCCATGAAGATACTCATCACCGGCGGCGCCGGTTTCCTGGGCCAGCGGTTGGCGCGCAAGCTGCTGGCGCAAGGCGTGTTGACGCTGGATGGCGCGGCCGAGCCGATCTCGCGCATCGACCTGCTGGACGTCGTCGCCGCCGACACGCACGGCGATCCGCGCGCCCATGCGCAGGTGGGCGATATCTCCGATCCGGCCGTGCTGCGCCGGGCGATGGACGCCGACACGCGCGTCGTGTTCCATCTGGCCGCCATCGTCAGCGGCCAGGCCGAGGCCGATTTCGACCTGGGCATGCGCATCAACCTGGATGCCTCGCGCGCGCTGCTTGAAACCTGCCGCGCGCTGGGACACCGGCCGCGCGTGATCTTCACCAGCTCCGTCGCGGTGTATGGAGGCGACCTGCCTGAGACCGTGCGCGACGATACCGCGCTGAATCCGCAATCCTCCTACGGCACGCAGAAGGCCATCGCCGAGCTGCTGCTGGCCGACTACACGCGGCGCGGCTTCGTCGACGGCCGGGTGCTGCGCCTGCCCACCATCAGCGTGCGGCCGGGCAAGCCCAACGCCGCCGCCTCGTCCTTCGCCAGCGGCATGATCCGCGAGCCGCTCAATGGCGAGGATGCCGTGTGCCCGGTGCGTCCCGGCACGCAGCTGTGGCTGCTGTCGCCGCGCGGCGCGATCGCGGCGCTGGTGGCGGGCTGCGAGCTGGACGCGGCGCGGCTGGACAGCCGCGCGCCCATCAACCTGCCCGGCGTCTGCGTGACGGCGCAAGACATGGCGCGGGCGCTGCGCGAGGTGGCGGGCGACACGGTCGCGGACCGCATCCACTGGGAGCCGGACGCGCGCGTCGAGCGCATCGTCGGCAGCTGGCCGGGCCGCTGGGATACGTCCCGGGCCGAACGGCTGGGGCTGTCGGGCGACGGCAGTTTCGCCGACATCATCCGCGCCTACATCGACGACGACCTGCCGCGCTGAGCGCGCCCGGCCGCCCGTCATCGCCACTCCTCGCCGCCACTCTCTTCACACCATGAACAGCACAACTTCTTCCTCCACATTGGCCGGTCGTCGCGTCGGCGTGGTCGGCCTGGGCGCGATGGGCTCGGGCATCGCTCGCAGCCTGCGCCGCGCCGGCCTGACCGTGCACGTGTATGACGTGCGCGCCGAGGCCGCCGCCGCCTTCGCCGCCGAGGGCGGCGTGGCCTGCGCCACGCTGGCCGAAATGGCGGTGGCCTGCGACGTGATCATCAGCGTGGTGGTCAACGCGCAGCAGACCGAGGCCGTGCTGTTCGGCGACGGCGGGCTGGCCGGCGATCTGCAACCCGGCTCGGTGTTCGTCATGTGCTCCACCGTGGATCCGAACTGGTCCGTGGCGCTGGAGGCCCGGCTGCAGGCGCTGGGCCTGCACTATCTGGACGCGCCGATCTCCGGCGGCGCGGCCAAGGCCGCCGCCGGCCAGATGACCATGATGACGGCCGGCAACGCCGCCGCCTACGCGGCTTGTGAAGGCGTGCTGGAAGCGATGGCCGGCAAGGTCTACCGGCTGGGCGACCGCGCCGGCGCGGGCAGCAAGGTCAAGATCATCAACCAGCTGCTGGCCGGCGTGCATATCGCCGCGGCCGCCGAGGCCATGGCGCTGGGCCTGCGCGAGGGCGTGGACGCCGATGCGCTGTACGAGGTGATCACGCATAGCGCCGGCAACAGCTGGATGTTCGAGAACCGCATGGCGCACGTGCTGGCCGGCGACTATGCGCCGCTGTCGGCGGTGGACATCTTCGTCAAGGATCTGGGGCTGGTGCTGGACACGGCCCGCCACAGCAAGTTTCCGCTGCCGCTGGCCTCCACCGCGCACCAGATGTTCATGCAGGCGTCCACCGCCGGCCATGGCCGCGAGGACGACAGCGCGGTCATCAAGATTTTCCCGGGCATCCGCCTGCCGGAGGCGAAATGAGCATCAAGCTGGGCTGCATCGCCGACGATTTCACCGGCGCCACCGATCTGGCCAACAACCTGGTGCGCGCCGGCATGCGCGCCGTGCAGACCATCGGCGTGCCGGGCGGCCCGCTGCGCGCGGATGCCGACGCGGTGGTGGTCGCGCTCAAGACGCGCAGCCTGCCCGCCGACGAGGCGGTCGCGCAATCGCTGGCGGCGCTGGCATGGCTGCGGGCGCAGGGCGCCGAGCAGATCTACTTCAAGTACTGCTCCACCTTCGACAGCACGCCGCAGGGCAATATCGGCCCGGTGACGGATGCGCTGATGGCGCGGCTGGGCACGGACTTCACCATCGCCACGCCGGCCTTTCCCGACAACAGGCGCACGGTGTTCAAGGGCTATCTTTTCGTGGGCGACGTGCTGCTGAACGAATCGGGCATGCAGCATCATCCGCTCACGCCCATGACGGATCCGAACCTGCTGCGCGTGCTGGCGGCGCAGACGCGGCGCAAGGTCGGCCTGATCGACCATGCCGTGGTGGCGCGCGGCAGCGCCGCCATCCGCGAGCGCATCGCCGCGCTGCGCGCCGAGGGCGTGGAGATCGCCATCGTCGATGCCGTGTCCAATGACGACCTGCTGGTGCTGGGGCCGGCGCTGAAGGACATGCCGCTGGTGACGGCGGGCTCGGGCGTGGCCATCGGCCTGCCGGCGAACTGGGGCCTGGCGCCGGGCGCGGCCACGGCGCCGGCGCGCGCGGCCGGCGCG